>DQZA01000075.1 GCA_011042035.1 Desulfobacteraceae bacterium | reverse complement strand
GTTCCCACAACAATACCCACAAGCATCGCAAAAGCAAAATCGTGGATTACCCCTCCTCCAAGAACGAAGAGGGCGAGGACGACAAAAAGGGTCGTAGAAGATGTAAGCACAGTGCGGCTCAATGTTTCATTAATACTTTGGTTCATTACCTCGACAAAGGGACGTTTTCGATACCGTTTTAAGTTCTCTCTGATTCGATCAAAGACGATTATAGTATCATTCAGGGAATAACCCACTATGGTAAGGAATGCGGCTATTATAGCAAGGGAAATCTCCCTATCTGTCAGTGCAAAGGCTCCCACCGTTATAGTCACATCGTGAATTAGTGCGAATATTGCTCCGAGGGCATATCGCAATTTCAGCGCCCAACACAGCCCAAGAGTTACTGCAAGGGCTATAACAATCAGCCAGGTTACCTTAACCCCAAACGATGAGGCAAAGTAGACCACTACCGAAAGGGACACTGCCATCACAATACTCATCAACCACTTCAACTCGAATCTTCCAGATATGTATATGGCAATAAACAAGATGGCATAGAAGATGGCAAACAGTGCCTTTTGCCTCAGATCTTTTCCCACCTTTGGGCCAACCATCTCTACCCGTCTAATCTCCATCCCCCCACCAAAAGCTGATTCCATGGCCGTCTTTACCTTGTCACCCAGCCCGGTTAGTTGAATATCGGTTTTCCGTACCCGTATTAGATACTCTGCCTTTCCCTTCTCACCGAATTCTTGGATAATGCTATCCTCAAGCCCAATGGGTACGAGCGCCTTGCGAATTTCCCCAAGAGAATGTGCCTTGTCGAATTTTACCTGTATGAGAACCCCTCCTGTAAAGTCCACGCCGTAGTTGGGGCCTCCCCGCCATATAAGCAAGAAAAAGGTAGCCACGATGAGGGCGCCAGAAATGAAAAAGGCTATGTAGCGTTTCCCTATAAAATCAATATTGATACCAGGTTTTATGAACTCCATAGAATCTCCCCCACACTCACCGTGCTAGATACTCAGCTTCTTCATTCGCCGTTGCAAATAAAGGTAATCAAAAATAACCCTGCTAACGAAAATCGCTGTGAACAAACTACTGATAATACCAATACTCAGGGTTACAGCAAAACCCCTGACAGGTCCTGTACCAAATTGGAACAAAACCAGTGCTGCAATCAGTGTCGTCATATTGGCGTCCAATATGGTAACAAGCGCCTTGGAGTACCCTGCGTCTATGGCGGCCCTTGGTGTTTTGCCAAGACGGGCCTCTTCTCTTATCCTTTCAAAGATAAGAACGTTTGCGTCCACCGACATACCAATCGTAAGGATTATGCCTGCAATCCCAGGAAGCGTTAGGGTCGCACCAAAAAATGCCAGTCCTGCCATGATGAACAAGATATTCAGCAACAAAGCCACGTCCGCTATTAGGCCAGACAGTGCATAGTAAACCCCCATAAATACTATTACTACCAAGCCGCCTACTACCATCGATACCAACCCTTTATGAATAGAATCCCTTCCAAGAGAGGGGCCCACAGTCCTTTCTTCCAATATCTTGACTGGTGCTGGCAGTGCACCTGCCCTTAACACAATGGCAAGATCCCGGGCTTCTTCCATGGTAAACCGCCCGGTGATCTGGGCCCTACCGCCTGATATCTTGTCCTGGATAACAGGAGCAGAATTCACCTTGTTGTCCAACACAATGGCCAAACGTTTGCCGATGTTATCTCCTGTTATCTTTTCAAATAGCCGGGCACCCTTTCTATCAAAAGAAAGGGTAACATAGGGCTCATTGTACTGAGTGTCTATCTGAACCCTCGCATCTGTAATATATTGCCCGGTCAAAAGCGCCCGTCTCTTCAATAGGTAAGGTATCTTGTGGACCCTACCGGTCTTGGGATCATAACCAACCTTGTACAGGATCTCGTCTCCAGGGGGCATATTTCCCTTGACAGCCTCCTCAACACTGTGGTCCTCGTCCACCAACTTGAACTCCAACAACGCCGTCTTACCTATAAGCTTCTTGGCCCTCTCAGGTTCCTTGATCCCAGGCAATTGCACCAGTATTCGATTTCTGCCCTGAGGTCTAATATCAGGTTCACTTACGCCAAATTGGTCCACTCTATTACGAATTGTTTCGAGCGCTTGTTCCACAGCCATCTTCATAATATGATCCCTGGCCTTTGGGCGAAGCATAAGCTCAAAAGAGGGTCTCCCTGTTTGACCAGGCATCTCTTTTAGCTCAAAATCCGGGTAATTAGCTTCAAACATCTCTCTAAATGGTTGGCTGTCCTCTTCCCTAAGCAGGATAAGGGATATCTTGTCAGTACCAACCCTTTTTAGGTCTTGATACCTGAATTTATTCTTCCGCAGATCGTGTTTTAATTCTTCCACAATCCGTTCAACATCACTCTCGACTGCCTTTATGGCCTCCACCTCCAGCACAAGGTGCATTCCCCCCTGAAGGTCCAAGCCCAAGTGAATCTTCTCAGTGGGCATGATCTTTGACCACCACGGGGGAAGTTTCTGGCTAAT
Source organism: Desulfobacteraceae bacterium (assembly GCA_011042035.1). Classification (GTDB taxonomy): domain Bacteria; phylum Desulfobacterota; class DSM-4660; order Desulfatiglandales; family Desulfatiglandaceae; genus B111-G9. Next base: position 13,663 of record DQZA01000075.1, on the reverse strand, counting down.
AGAGGGTATAAGATAAATGAGCGCACCAAGAACAGTAAAAACAATTATCACAACACGCCATGTCAGCTTACTAGACACCTTTCACTCCTCGAGCAATATGAGACGTAGAAGTTGCAGTTTTACTGGTTTTCCCGTCCGATTCTTCCCGCTATGGAGCCCCGCGATACCTTAACTCTGACCTTGGGGGCAATCTCCATGGTTACGACATCGTCGCTGATACCCGTTATAACACCGTGAAGCCCCCCATTGCTAACGACCCTGTCTCCCTTTTTCAAGGAAGCTATCATCTCACGATGCTGCTTGCTCTTTTTCTGCTGAGGACGTATGAGCAAAAAATAGAAAATGGCGAACATGAGAATCAGGGGTATAAAGGCCCCAAAAGCCCCACCTTGTCCACCTCCAGAGGCGCCTCCACCTCCCATGGCATAAGCTAAAAAATTCATATCTTACCTCCCTTTTGTTTTTTTCTCTTCTTAACTTACATCTATCGCTCTTATTTCTAAGAGCCTTGTCTCTCATAAAAGCTTTTTTTGAACCTGTCCAGACTTTCTTCCAGTATTGCTTGTCTCAAATCTTTCATCAAATTCATATAATATGAAATATTGTGTATCGTGTTCAACCTGTAAGCCAGAAGCTCCCTTGCCATGAAAAGATGCCTCAGGTATGCTCTTGAGTAATTTCTGCAAGTATAACAAGAGCAGTTCTCATCAGGCGGCCTTTCATCATCAACATATTTGGCATTCTTGATAGAAATCTTCCCAGTACGTGTAAAAAGGGTCCCGTTGCGTGCGTTGCGAGTCGGCATTACACAGTCAAACATGTCAACGCCAAGGCACACTCCCTCCACAATATCTTCTGGTGTACCAACACCCATGAGATACACAGGCTTGTCCTCTGGCAGCATCTCTTGCACCACGCGAATCATTTCATTCCTCAGCTCAAACCCTTCCCCAACAGACAAACCCCCAATGGCGTATCCGTCGAAATCAAGCTCCAGGAGTGACTCAGCACTTTTTCTCCTGAGATCCGGATAGGTGCCGCCCTGGACAATACCAAAAACTTTCCCTGGCCCTCTGCCTTTGTACTTCGTGCATTTAAGTGCCCACGATGTAGTCAACTCCACAGACCTCCTTACGTATTCATAGTCGCAAGGATAGGAGACGCACTCGTCAAAGGCCATCATTATGTCCGAGCCCAGGGCCAACTGGATCTCCATGGCCTCATCGGGCCCCAAAAAATGCCTGGACCCATCCAAGTGAGATTGGAACAAGACGCCTTCTTCAGTCACTTTACGTAGCTTTGCAAGGCTGTAAACCTGAAATCCCCCGCTATCAGTGAGAATCGGGTGAGGCCAATTCATGAATCGGTGAAGCCCGCCTAAAGTTTTCACCACCTCATGTCCGGGCCTGAGGTATAGATGGTAGGTGTTAGCCAGGATAATCTGAACTCCTGCCTCTTCCAGCTCCTCCCTGCTCACCGACTTGACACTGGCCTGAGTGCCAACTGGCATAAAAACAGGGGTCTCGATAACACCATGAGCAGTTCGAATTTTCCCTGCCCTTGCAGGCAAGTCCTTACAGCCATGTGCAATTTCGAAATAACTTACTGTCAAAGATCAACCTCTGCGACTAGATTATCCAGTAGACCATTCAAAGAATCAGCATTGCATCCCCATAACTGTAGAACCTATACTCCTTACTGATAGCATGCGAATAAGCCTTCTTTACAAGGTCAATTCCCGCAAACGCAGACACCAGAAAAAGCAGAGAGCTTCTTGGTAAATGAAAATTAGTTACCAATGCGTCAACTGCCTTGAACTCGAAGCCAGGGGTTATAAGTAGGTCTGTTTTGCCCTCCCTAGCTGTAATTTTACCCTCAGAGGAAACGCAACTTTCAAGGGCCCTCACAACCGTGGTGCCCACTGCCACTACCCGCCCCCCTTCAGCCCTGCATCTGTTTATCTCATCAGCACATTCCCGCGATATGCTGTAATACTCCGCAGCAAGCCTGTGTTTCCTAATGTCCTTTGTCCGGACCGGTTGAAAAGTCCCATAGCCAACATGTAATGTCAGGGTTGTCCTACGTACCCCGGAGCGTTCCAAATCCTCAAGCAACCTATCCGTGAAATGCAGCCCCGCAGTTGGGGCCGCAACCGCTCCATCCCGCCTGGAAAAGACAGTCTGATAACGCTCCCTGTCTAGCTCGTCCGGTCCAGGTTGCTCCCGGCGTCTGATATAGGGTGGCAGAGGCACCTCACCACGCCTAAGCAAAATCTCTTTCACGGACGGAGCGCCCTCAAACCGGACCTTAACGAATCCATCCTCGCCCACCTCCAAGATTTCCGCACATACAGACGGTTCAATGCGGAGCCGCATCCCCGCTCTGGCCCTTTTGGAGGCACGGTAAAGGCACCAGCTTGTTGACCTTTGCGCTTCCCCCTCCCTTATACCGTTGAGCACAAAAAGCTCCACCTTGCCACCGGTTTCCTTGACAGCCCACACTCGCACCGGAACCACCCTAGTATCATTGACCACCAGCATATCCCCGGGTTTCAACAGACAGGGTAGGTCAAAAAAACGCTGGTCCCTTAACTGCCCGCTGGTGCGCTCCACCACCAAAAGCCTGGACTTGTCCCTTTCTGGTGCTGGGTATTGGGCAATCAGGTGGGCTGGGAGGTCGTAGTCGTACGTCTCTATGTCAAACATTGAGGCCAACCGATTGTTTAAATCGGATACGTTAAACAACATCCAGGCTAAAGTCAAATACTTTCGGCAGGCCCCCAACAGCCACGGTCCATGCTCAGTATTCAGTAATAATTGATTATAAAATAGGGAAAACCCCGGCCACTCTTATGCCTTGTACCTTGAGCCGATCTGTCAAACCATCGCCTCTGCGAGAAGTTCTGTTATATCCTTAACGATGAGAGGGATCTTCCTTCTTCTGGCCCTGCCTGCAATGGTCCTGAGGCATTGCTGACAAGAGGATACCACCACATCCGCGCCGGTGGCCTGTATTTCGGCTATCTTTAGGTCAGCCACTTTACCAGATAGCTCAGGCTCAACCATCTCGAGGTTTCCGCCACCACCGCAACAGGTGGTAAGTTGCCTGTTTTTCTCCATTTCCACCAATTCAACCCCTGGTATGGAACTGAGCACTTTCCTCGGAGGCTCGTACACGCCGGTGTTTCTGCCTAAATCACAGGGGTCATGGTAGGTAACTTTCACATCGAGGGGTTTAAGCTCAAGATTGCCTTCCCTTAGCAGCTCAACAAGGAACTCGGAGGCAGACAAATACTCTGCACCTGAAGGATAGAAATGTTTCCACGTATGATAACATGATGGACAGGTAAAAACCACCTTAGTCGCCCCAATGCGTTCAACCACCTCTACGTTATGCTTGATAAGGGCATCCATCTTGTCCGGCATTCCCGCACCTATCAATGGATAGCCACAACACCATTCTTGGCCTCCAAGAACTGTAAAATCCACACCGGCTTTTTCCATTACCATGGCCATACTGGCGGGTATCTTTTGGGCAAGAGGGAAAAAGGAGGCCACACACCCAACGAAATATATGACATCCGCCTTTTCCTTCTCAAAATAGTGCTCGGGAATACCCTTGATCAATTCCTGCCACTCAGCCCGTTCCTCATTATTTTCATTGGAGATATTACCCTCCTCCAAGATATATTGGGCCAGGCGGTCTGCGATCTTGGGGTAGATTCCCTCGCTAACAAGGCATTCTCTGTCCCTAAACACAATATCTCTTGTCTTGATGGCAGGAAAACAATTGGCAGTACAGGCACCGCAGCCCAAGCAACTAAATATACTCTTCTCCACCTCTCCACTCCATTGTAGCCTCCCCTCTATAACCGCCCGGGTTATAGCATTTCTACCCCTTGGCGTAGCTGATTCAATGCCCTTGACCAAATATATTGGGCAACTGGGCAAGCAAAAGCCGCACCGGTTGCATCTTGTAACTTCCTCGTATGTGAATTTTCGTAGCTTAACTAAATTCATTCCTGCTTCCTTCTTTCCTCCACCTTTCGCCCTATGCTTCTATTCCTGGAATCTTACCTTTTCATACTCGACAGATCCCCGACTACTCCTTCTTACACCTTCGACATTCGATATTCGTTATTCATCATTCGTTCTTTCCCCCGCCTTCCGCCTTGTGCCTACCTTCTCACACCCCTCCCACGTACCTTCCCGGCGAAAATATCCCTGCTGGATCCATCCCTTGCTTAATTCGCTCCATCAGGTCGTGCTCGGGCCTTGAGATACCCCATATGGGCAGCTCACCCTTCCACGGATAGGCCGCACCTTCCACCACCAGGTTCCCACTAATGGATATGCAAAGCTCCAAAAGTCGGCCCATCCATTTCAGGACCCTTTCTTTAAAACCATCCCCTTCTTCTTTTTCCCGAATGATTATCCTACCTACCCCGGAACCGGCATGGGCAAAGATATCACTTGCCAAGCCCAAGGCTGCGGACTCATTCATAGCCTTCCCAAGTAACTCCTTTAACCGGGATATAGGGCAACTCACGCGCACGACAATTTCCTTGGGCCCATTGCCATGGTCAGATCTTCCTAACTGGTAGTAGTCATGCCAAAAAGACAAGTGATCATCGCCTTTGAGGATCACTGATTCCAAGCTTCCCGCCCTTGCTCCCATATCCAGTGTATCAGCACCTATCCTCTCCACAACCTCACTTGCACCCTCTGCCAGCACTGCCACGAAACACCCATCTCCGCCACCAATCTCCTGTAATTGCGGAGTCAGTCTCACCCCAGTCTTTTTACCGAACAATTCAATTGCCGCCGGGGTCAACTGGCTTGCCATGATTGCATCAACCAATGAAAATGCATCATCAAGGGACCGAAACCCCATTACGGTGGTTGCTGCTGTCTCGGGCAACGGCAAAAGCCTGAGGGTCATTTCGCACAGCACCCCGAGGGTACCCATTGATCCAATTATGAGCCTGCTAACATCATAGCCCGATACATTTTTTACTGTCTTTCCCCCAACGCCTATGATCTTGCCCTCGGCATTTACAAACCTCACACCAAGGAGCATGTCTCTCACTGTGCCGTAAAGCAACCGTCTTGGACCAGAAGAATTGGCCGCCACAATCCCTCCTAAGGTAGCCATGTCAGGAAAAGGCGGGTCAAGGGGGACAAAGCATCCCCCGTGCTCCCTTTCAAAACAAACCTCGTCTTGTTCTCGACCATTGGGGGAAACCAGCAAATAACACCTGTTTTCTTCACCGGCCAGGGCACCTTGAATATCCGCAAACCTCATACCCGCCTGGGCAGTAACCGTTAAATTGGCCGTGTCCATATCTGTGACCTTGCCAAGCCGGGAGGTACACAACAGGATATCCATACGCTCGGGGTCCCTTCCCAGACCCATTTTTGTTCCCCCACCGCGGACCACAATTGCCAAATTGTTCTCTGCCGCAACCTTTACGATATGGGCCACTTCTTCAATGGTCCCGGGGAAAACCACGGCACCGGGACTCACACTCCCAACAGAATAGGCGGACAATTCAGAGCTCTCAGCCATCAGATTGTCCGCGCCTAGTCCTTCTTCCAGTTCTCTTAGAATAACATCATTCATTGCAGTACCTTAATTTGGAATCACCTTGCCCGGGTTCAGCACGTCCTTGGGGTCCATTGCCCTTTTTATCTTCCGCATTGTCTCCAGATCGTCCTCGGTAAATATAAAATTCATTTCCCTCAGCTTCTCTATCCCAATACCATGCTCACCACTGATGGTCCCACCTGCATCAGCACAGATTTTCAGTATTTCTGAGGCCGCCTTCATGGCAGTGTTTTTCTCTGCTTCATCTCTCTCATCAAAAAGGATAAGCGGGTGCAGATTCCCATCGCCCGCATGAAACACATTGCCAATGAGAAGACCGTATTTTTTCCCCACCTCCATCACCTGGTTGAGTACCTCGGGGAGCTTTGTCCGCGGAACCGTGCCGTCACAAACCATGTAGCATGGCCTGAGGCGTGTAACGGCCCCAAAGGCACCCTTTCTGCCGGCCCACAGCCTTGCCCTTTCCGCCTCGTCCCTTGCTAGCTGGATTTCCCTCACGTTATGCCGTTTGCAGATCTCGAGAACCTTGGCCGCCTGACGATCCAGGCCGTCTTTGAGGCCATCCAGTTCAATAATAAGGACTGCTGCAGCATCCAACGGGTAGCCTGCTTGCACGGATTTTTCCACTGCCTCCATTACCACGTGGTCCATCATCTCCAAGGTTGCTGGCACGATGCCCTCTGCTATTATCGCCGAGACCGTATTGCTAGCGTCTTCTATGGAGTCGTATATCGCCAGCATGGTCTTGATGGCCTCAGGGGCACGTATTATGCGCAAGATGATCTTGGTTGCTATGGCAAGGGTTCCCTCGCTTCCCACAATAAGACCCATGAGGTCGTAGCCGGGGTTATCCGGGTTCTTTCCACCGATCCATGTGACTGTTCCGTCGTAAAGGACAACTTCTGCGCCCAAAACGTGATTCGTTGTAACCCCGTACTTAAGGCAATGGGGTCCGCCCGAGTTCTCGCCCACATTACCGCCCAGGGTAGAGACCTTTTGACTGGCTGGATCGGGCGCATAGAGGAAACCCTGCTTCAGGAGCATTGTCTGCAGATCAAGGGTTATCACTCCTGGCTCCACCGTAACCGTGCGGTTGGGTATATCCACCTCAAGGATCTTGTTCATCCGGGAAAAATGAAGCACAATCCCGCCCCGCACCGGTACAGTCCCACCGCTCAGGTTGGTCCCCGATCCCCTTGCAATGATGGGTATTCCTTCCTGGTATGCCAGGCGTACCACCAGAGATACCTGGTCAGTGGAACCAGGGAGCACAACCGCATCTGCTCTGCCCTTCTCCAGTGAGGCATCATAGCCATAAAGAGTGAGGTCCACATCTGAAAAAAGAACATTCTCCTCACCCACGCTTTCCTGCAATTTTCTTATTGCTTCTTCTCTTTCCATAACCAAAAAAATTCCCTTCCCTCCCCCTACCTGCTTTAAGCCCGTTTCATAACTGGGCTTTTTCGAAGGAGGAAATGTTTCCTACTCTAACTGGCATACACCTCGGCCGCTGCATCCAACGCGCCGGGGTTAATCTTCACGCCTTCAGCGCGCAGAATAGTCTCAAGGGCTGAGAGGAAAAGGAAGACATTCTTGGGTCTTGCCGCATGGCCCATCAAGCCAACTCGCCAGACCTTGCCTGCCAAATCGCCTAGTCCCCCGCCTATTTCAAGACCAAAATCCTTTAGCAGGGCCTTCCTCACCTTGACATCATCGACCCCATCGGGGATCTTGATGGTATTGAGCATAGGCAGCCTTTCCGATTCAGGGACCAGCATCTCCAGTCCCATTGTCTCAATACCTGCCACAAGGGCCTTGTGATTCAGTTTATGGCGGGTCCAACGGGCTTCAAGTCCCTCTTCGGCGATTATTCGAAGGGCCTCCCTTAAGGCGTATATCATGTTAATGGGTGCGGTGTGGTGGTATTTTCTTTCCGCCCCCCAGTAACTCGCAACCATGCTCATGTCCAAGTACCAGCTAACCACATGGCTTTTTCTGTTCTTGAGTGCCTCCATTGCCTTATCGCTGAAGGAGATAGGAGATAGACCGGGGGGGCATGATATGCACTTTTGGGTACCGCTGTAGGCAGCATCAATACCCGTTTTATCGATAGCGACCTCCATTCCACCCAACGAGGTCACCATATCCACCAAAAACAGTGCACCAACCTCTTTTGCAATGGAAGACAGGTCTTCAAGGGGAGTGCAAGCACCTGTGGAAGTTTCGGCGTGGACCACGGCCAGGACCTTCGGATTTTTCCCTTTTATCGCGTCCTTTACCTTGTTGGCATTAACTGCCCTTCCCCATTGCTCGTCCACGCGGATGAGCTTTCCACCCAGGCGATTAACAATATCGCTCATCCGGGTGCCAAACACACCGTTAACGCAAACCACCACCTCATCTCCCGGTTCAATTAGATTTACAAAGCAGGTCTCCATCCCGGCGCTGCCAGTGCCCGAAACCGGTATGGTCAAGGCATTTTTTGTCTGGAAAAGGTATCGCAGAAGCTCCTGGGTCTCATTCATTGTCTCAAGGAAGTAGGGGTCAAGGTGCCCAATACATGGAGCTGACATTGCCTGCAATACCCTTGGAGGCACATCACTGGGCCCGGGGCCCATCAACACCCTCTGTCCTGGATCTAAGTCTCTGAATTTTCTAGCATCAAAACTCATCTCTACCCTCCTCTTGGTTGTGGTTACTTCCGGAATAAACATCAGCCTTATAACAAACCGATGGCCCGTCGGCAATCTTTTTGGCCAAAAAGGCACAACATCCTATTCCGCTTTTATGGCCAATACGTGAGATTTATTGACATTAATTTAGAATCGTATAACCTAGTATGTATGAAGAATCCGTTTGAAAGTGATCTCTTTTACCACACCATTGGCTCTCCTTTTGGACCTGTGACCATTCTCTGGTCACTATACATGGGGCACCCGAAAATATTCAGAATCGTCTTACCCACACCCGATGGCACAATCGGGCTCAACGATGAAACAATGAAGACCATGGAGCCTCGTACTTGCGGCCAAATAGACCGCGTTGCGAGGGATATGACCGCCTATTTCAAGGGTAGCGATATCATGTTTTCACTTGCCCCCTTGAGGCTAGAGACCTGCTCTGAATTTATGCAAAGGGTACTTTTGGCCGAAGCCGCCATACCTTGGGGAAGGGTAAGCTCTTATCAAAGGATTGCCCAATTCATAAAGGCCCCTACGAGTGCCAGGGCAGTAGGCAGGGCATTGGCAAGAAATCCGTTTCCAATAGTATTACCCTGCCATCGGGCTATCCGAACTGATAGGACATTGGGTGGTTTTCAAGGAGGGCTAAAAATGAAACGTGCGCTCTTGGAAATGGAGGGCGTTAATTTTGACCCTTTAGGCCGGGTGGAAGTATTTCAATTTTTCCTCTGAACAAAGGGGAGGCCCCAATGAACTATCCGGTCTGGGAAAACCAATTCCCTTGCTCATGAATATCTTAAAAAGCACACCTGGTTCTTTCTATTTCTCGCGATGGTCTTCGGTGGTGTTAGCGGAGATGGAGGATTCCATACATCACGAAAATATGGAACATCAGTTCAGGAATACAACTGTTCTATCCCATTGAAAAAGGGTGATGAAAACATATAGGGCGTGGTTGAGGGGGCTGGTGGAAAGATCTGGGCATTCTTTGCAAGGAAACCCATGACAATATTATCCGATTTGCCCCGCCACTAGTTATCACAAGGCAAGAAGTTGATTGGGCACTTGAAAGGGTAGAATCTGTTTTGGGCAAGGCAAAAGAAAATTGAACTCAACCGCCCTTTAAATCAATAGAAAAATACGGTATATTTCGTTTAGACTTGTTGAACCTGGAAACGTTGCCTACGGATCAACCTTTCGGGGTCCGGTTAAGGAGGATGTCATGATAATCGCAGTCACCAACGCAAAGGGAGGAGTAGGAAAGACCACTACAGCAGTAAATTTAGCAGCTGCATTTGCCAACAGGGGAAAGAAAACCCTCTTGGTAGATTTAGATCCGCAAGCACATTCAACTCGGTGCTATTTCCGCTCAGACCCTGACCGAGATATATGCGATTTCATAATGGACAGGCCCTCTCAGGCCCACAGGGCAGTGTATCCTACTGACTACTCGAATGTGGACATTGTACCAGCAACAGAAAGACTTAGTGAAACCGCGGAACTCCTTTCCACACGCATTCGTAGGGAAGAGCGGCTTCACCGTGCCCTTGTGGCCCTGGCCGACGAATACAAGATGGTTCTAATAGATTGCCCCCCATCGTTGGGCATTCTCACCTATAACGCCATCAATGCAGCCGACCTTATTCTTGTGCCAGTACAACCCGCTGTTGGGGCGGTGGTGGGACTTGAGTCCCTGATTGAAACCGCCCAAGAATTAAGGGACGAGGACAACGTGCCATACAGGATACTGGTGACCATGCTGGACCTTCGCACCACTTACACCAATGCAATCTTCGAACAGCTTATTGAGGAGCACAGGCGGCGAGTTCTCAAAACCGTGATCCACAAAAGCGAGGCACTAAATCAGGCAAACCTTGCTGCAAAGCCCATTTATAGCTTCAGCCGAAGCTCCCGGGGGGCTGAGGATTACGATGCGCTTTGCGAAGAGTTGGCGAGGCTAAGGATACCTACCCATTATTGAGGTGGGCCAATGGGGGTTATGAACCCTTGAGCTTTTTGACAATAAAATTACATGCATGGAGGATTAAGCGGGTGCTAAGCTCCGCCACTGCCTCCACATTGCTTTCAGCACCCTGCTTCTTCTCCCCTTCGCTCGTAAATTCACCACGCCAACTCAGAACTGTTTCATAGGCCAGATTGATTTCCTTGAGTTTTCTTTCAGCCTTTTTCTTTAGGCGCGCATTTCCCGCAAAACGGTCCGGGTGCCATACTGCCACGGCATCCCTGTAAGCTGCCTTAATTTCTTCCAGGGTGGCGCCAGGTTGAATCTCTAATATTTCAAAACACTTTTCTATTTGCATAAGCAGCTCGACCGATCACTTCCATTGCATTTATGTCATGAAATTTCATGTTTTTCAATCCCGTCTTCGTCCAATATAGAAGTATCTTGGGTTTAAGTGAGGCTATCACGGGAACCACTTTGGGAACTAACATCCTGGGGAGGGCCGTCGGAATTCTGATGGGCTGGATGTATAAGGCCATAATGCAAAGTTCTGAGAAGCAGACCACATTAGGCAAAATGGCTGTTGGCATAAAAGTAAACCCCGTGCTCCCGTACGGGGCTTTTCTAACGGGGTAAATAGCCGATAGGCATACCTCAGTTCCTTATCGGAGGAATCTTTCTCTGATCATCTCCCGCTCTTGAGGGGTAAGCTCTTTCCAGCGCCTTAATTGGTTGCGAATCCATATCTGTTCCTCAGGGCTTAGGTTCTTCCACTGTTCATAACGTTTGCGCATTAATGCCCTTTCTCTTGGTGAAAGGCATTTCCATTCCTTCATTCTCTCTCGCAAAAGTCTCTTTCTCTCAGGAGGCAGGGACTCCCATTCGCGGTATCTTTCTCTCCACATCTGGTCGTTGTCGCGCCCAGGTCTGTTGAATATTCCGTCGCGGTCGTCTCCGCCCCTGCCGCGGCGAGCCATCATCCATTGCTTACCGGGCCACTCCATTTTCCTCATAGCCTGATCAGCCATACTATGAGGACCAGTCCTTAAGAAGAAACGGCCCTGTGTCGCTGGTCTGGGCTTGGACAATGCTTTATGAGGGGTGCACACAAAAAAGGCCAGCACCAGCCCAATAAGGCATGTACAAAAAACGACTCTCCTCATTTAGGCCGCCTCCATCTCAGATAATGTCCTTGTTATCCACAACTTTCACCAACACCCTCAGTGTGTCCATTTGCTCCAAAAGATCTAAATTTTCTATGATTTCTTTCTCATCTACCTTAGTGTTTTGCTCAATCCGGGCAACGGTGTTATTGGGATTGGGATGAGATTGCCAAGGCAGCCAAGATCTGAACCCTATGAAACTCACCAAAAAGAGACATGCCGCTCCAGCAACCGGAATTAATAACTTTGCATAACCAGAAAAAAGGCCCCGCAAAAAACCAGGTCTCTGTTGGGTGGCTATGGCAGACCTGATTTTCTGCCTCAGAATTGAGGCTTCAAACGAGGACATAGCAGGCTGAGGGATCTCCTTTTTCAGGAGATCCACCAAAGCTGCCAATTCCTCCCTCTCTTTTTTGCAGCGAGCGCAAAACAGGATATGGTTTTCCAAATCAGTCTTCTTATCGGGAGGGATTTCACCCGTTACGTCCATATAAATGTCTTTTTGGTAATCTTTACAGCTTTTCATCAAATCACCTCCCATAATCAGCCAACCGGCAAGTCCTTCAATTTTTTCTGAAGACTGCGTATTGCCCTGAAAAGATGGGTTTTAGCTGTTCCCTCAGCCGAACCCATCACATGAGCAATTTCTTTTACTTTCATTCCTTCATTCACCCTTAGATAAAATGCAACCCGCTGAGTTTCTGGCAGTTCCATTATGGCATTTCTGATCTTCTCCCCCACCTCCCTACTCTCCAATTTTTCTAATGGGTTCGAACTTCCCTGCCTATCTTCTGCTTCCATATCGTGTTGTTCGGAATCATCTCCAAACCCCGAAGTTGGCCAAAACGAAAACAGTCTTTTCCATCTGCCAAGCTTCCTTTTCCTATCAATACAGGTATTTACCAGAATCCTGTAAAACCACGTATAAAATGTTGCCCCTTCTTTGAATTTTCCAAAATTCCTAAAGGCCTTAATGAAGGCATCTTGAATGGCATCCTTTGCCTCCTCGCCATCACCGGAACACAAGGTATAGGCCAGGGCGTATGCCCTTTGATAGTGCCTCCTGAAAAGCTCATCCATTGCTCCGCGGTCACCCTTCTTGGCCCGACCTACAAGCTCATTTTCGCTGAGACTGTGGTCATCCAGACTCACCGCTGACTCACTATCTTGAGCTATCACCAGGCTCGCTGGTTCAGCACCCACTAGGTGTCCTCCATTCACTCTTAACTTTCGCTGAGTCCCTGCTGAGTTGCACTCTATAAAGCAATGAGAGCGGAGGGCCTTAGTCTGGGCCCCCGTCCGTAATATGAGTTATCTTCATGTACTATCTTAACTTACGGATCAGATATAAACCAGCCAAATCCCCATGATGGATCTGAAAAGAAGCCGCTGAAAAAGAAATGCGTCTCATCAGGCCATACGTAGGTGACAGGCGGTCTTCTCGGTGGGCGCCACCGAGGAGGCCTGCAAATGGACGCCCTGGGATGCCTTCTTCGGCGATTGTGCTTTGCCCAGTAAATATCCTCACTTACCTTGTCCAGCATACGATCCAGTCGCCTTGCTTCCCATGGCTCTAGCTTCCCGTCTCGCCATGCCCGCCTTCGTGCTTGCCTTATGCGCCTTTCCTCTTTTAGCAGTCTGTGCCTTTCCACTGGGGCTATTTGGCCTGACCTGATTCCCTGGTGTATGCGCCTCAACTGCCGTGCCTGACGCCTGGCAGTCCAGTCATGGGCCAGGGAAACACCGCTGAACAAAAAAATCCCTACACACGCTCCAATCGCTGCCCCTAGTATTTTCCCCTTCATGACTACACCCCCTTTCGGTGCATTATATTCCCACTTGCGCTTTTTGCCCTGTTAGACGAAGGGGGTGTGCAAAAGGTTTACCACAATTGACTAAAAGGATTTCCTTTTGTGCTCTCCTTCCAATTTACTGCGAGCCACCAATAAGACCTGGTTGCGGTCTTCCATGTTGAGGGCTTGCTCCAAGCCGCCAGCATCAATATTCATATTTATGGCCTCTTTTGTGAGACGAAGCCCCATGGGATTTTTGCTATTCATGGTCCGGGCAAGTTCCAGGGCCGTGTCCATGAGCTCATCGCGTGAGACAAGCCGACTCACGAGCCCCAAGTCCCTTGCCTCTTCAGCGTTCATAAAATTACCTGTTAGCATGAATTCGTAGGCCCTTCCTCCGCCAATCATGCGAGGGAGAAAATAGCTACATGCCATATCCGCCCCGCCGAGGCCTAT
>DQZA01000230.1 GCA_011042035.1 Desulfobacteraceae bacterium | reverse complement strand
CAAAAAATATAGGAGGTAAGTATGCCTAAACACGTAAAGCTGGTAGTAACGGTCACTTTCATCCTATTTGCCCTTATTTCCTTGTGGGTCAATATGGGCCATGCTGCACAAGACAAGGTGATTCGTGACTATGTTGCCATGGTTAATGGGAAAAAGATCAGCAAAGACAAATATGAAAGAGAACTTGCAAGTCTTGAGAATCGTTTCAAGGCCTCGGGGAGAACGTTGAATCCTCTTCAAAAAATGGAACTTAAGAAAAACCTCCTAGAAAGCCTCATAAATCGCGAGTTGCTTTACCAGGAAAGCCAGAAACGTGGCATTACAGTGGATGAGGCAGAGGTGGAAAAACAATTCCAGGCAGTAAAAAAACAATACGCAAACGATGACACCTTCAAACAGGCCCTTCAAAGGGCCAACTACACCGAGTCTGGAGTAAGGTCGCAATTGAAGCGGGCCATTGCCATAGAGAGATTCATTGATCAAGAGTTGAAATCAAAGATAAAAATCACTGATAAGGAAGTAAAGGATTACTATGACAGCCATCCAGACCTGTTTCGGAGGCCAGCACAAATCAGGGCTAGCCACATCCTTGTTAAGCTCAGCGCCAACCCCACAAAGGAAGAAAAGGAAAAGGCACTCAAGGAAATTAATGAAATTAAGGAGAAAATAAGGAGTGGGGAGGACTTTGGAGACCTGGCAAAGAAATACTCGGACGGCCCGAGCGCAAAGAGGGGGGGAGACCTTGGCTTTTTTTCAAAGGGGCAAATGGTAAAGCCCTTCGAGGATGCAGCATTTGCCTTGAATGTGGGGCAGGTCAGCGATGTGGTGGAGACCGTCTTCGGCTACCATCTTATCAAGGTAACTGAGAAGCGACCTGATACCATTATGAAATTTGCAGAGATAAAGGACCGCCTTAAGAATTATCTCGTAGATCAAAGGCTCCAAAGCGAGGTCAGGCAATACACCGAAGGACTGAAAAAAAAGGCCAAGGTAGAACGATTTCTGACCGACTTGCCTTAATTGGGGCAAGGACAGGGAGCTCTCTAAGAGATAAAGGTGCTGGACTCTGTGTCCTGGTTAACAGAATCAAATTATATACACCGGCTCTCGTAGGATCATTTCTATTGAAGCCAGTGCGGTCTCGGCCAGATCCGGATGGGTCTCCTGTAGGCTACCTACTTGCCTTAGGTGATCTGCCGTTCGCATTACCAGGGAGGCCAGATCCCCTTCATCCACGGTGACGAAAGACAAGAGCTGATCCCAGGTGACACCCTTGGACCAAAGATAAAGGGCCGCAGCAGGCCAGAAAAGCAAAGGGGGGCTATCAAAACCCCTGCTCGTTTTCAGAGATCTCATCGCTGATATGGAATCCATCACCCTTCCAAATACCTTTTCTACTACGGAAAGATCAAGTCCCTGGTAAACTCGTATTTCAATTTCCTGCACCCTATCCCACACAAATGGGGCTATGGCAGCGGCAAGAAGTTCGGGCGAAAGGCCTGCAAATGCCTCCTTTCGTATCGCCTCAGCAATCAAGAGAGGTTGATCAAGCCTCAGTTTTGACGCCCATACACCATCGGGGGTAAGTTCCTCATTTTCGTCCACAAACCCCGTTTCTTTCAAAAACCTCAAATGCCTCTTAAAACTAAGCCATAAACCGCCCTCTATGCGATCAAGCTCTATGGCTAGGGCGCTGAATTCCCTCAGCAGCCTCCTAAGAGGGCCTTTTCTTACATGATGACATGTCCGGTAGTGTTCGCATCCCTCACAAGGTAACTCTGAGAGCTTCTTGCCGATCTCCTCTCTGTTTTCGGGCTCTGAAATATCAGCGCCAGGGTCTTGATCCGTCTCTAAAAGACGCAAGGCCCTATGGTCAATGCTTTCAAATAGTTCTCTCAGTGTTTCTGAAGAAATTTCCGTGGAAATCTCTACCCTGTGGTCGAAAACTCCCTTTATTTGATTTATGTCTACCCTCCTTAACCTTAACCTCTTCTTCCTGATGGGTTTGCCCTTCCCGACGTTGTAAGCCAAACAAATGAAACGTCCATCCTCAATATGCGTGTCAAACAGAGCGTACACGTTCCCATTCTTATGCAATAACAGGCGCCCTGGCGTGAGCAAGGGGCGCAGTCTCTGGGCGGTTCTCTCGTATTGTAGACTTTGATCAAGTCGCTTTGCCTCTCGTATCATATCAGATCTTTTCTGGATGTTTTCCAGGATCTCATAGGGATCGGCAGTGTCGCATTTGCCTTGAGGCAAAATATTCTTCAATTGCTCTATCAGAGACTCCCATTGTTCTTTCAGATAAGATCCATAGCGCCTTTGTTGAAATGTGGCAAAGGAAAGTTCGAGGAGCGACTTTATCTCCACAGGCCTATGGGAAAGCAATAGGTTCAGAACCATTGAAAAATTGATGCGAATCTGGCTGTTTATCGGTTCCGGCTCCGAGTCTCTTAGCTCATATATCAATTGAGGGTCTTGGTGTAACCCTGGCACAACCAAAGCAAATCCTATTTGATCTTTTCCCCTTCTGCCTGCCCGCCCGATCATCTGGTGAAGATCGGTGGCGCTGAGCTCTATGAACTCTCTTCCATTATACCTATCACTTTGTACAAGCACCACGGTCCTAGCAGGAAAATTTACGCCCGCGGCTACAGTGGAGGTTGAAAAAATTGCCTCCAGATAGCCTTTATTCATCATTTTCTCGATGAGCACCTTCCAGTAAGGCAATTGCCCTCCGTGGTGAGAAGCCACTAGGGAATCTAGCAGGCACTTTATTTGTCTGTGTCTTTCCAGGTGAGGATAGCTTCTTAAGAATGAACGCACCTCATTGCGCAACTTCTCCTTAATGTCCTCCTTGTTGGGCGCAGGGGGACAAAGCAGCAGGGCCCTGTCGCATTCCATCCTCGACTTCAAGAAGAAAATGGCGGGCAAGAGATCAAACTCTCTAAAAATCTCGACTATGGCGCCAAAGTTTATCCTCCGGGCGCCTCTTCGCCACTTGTTAGGCCCAGAGGCAATAAATTTCCTTACCTTCGGATTCAGGCCTCTCTTGCCGGCCAGGGGTGTTAGAAGCCCGTCGGGAAATAGGAAAAGCATCTCAAGCGGTACTGGCCTTTCGTGGGCACGGACCACTCTTGCAGGCTTTCCCCGTATCTGCTCAAGCCACGCTGCTATTTCTTCTGCATTAGATATGGTGGCTGATAGCATCAACAACCTGACTCTTGAAGGAAGGTATATGAGCACCTCTTCCCATACCACTCCACGGTCTGGGTCGCTAAGATAATGCGCTTCGTCCATTACCACCATGTCGGTGGCGATGCTAACACCTTCGTGCATCGAATCGTAAAGTTGGTTCCGTAATATTTCCGTTGTGCCTACAATTACAGAAGCATCAGGGTTTTCCTTTCGGTCTCCTGTGATGATGCCGCAGTAGGAGTTTCCGAACTCATGGCAGAATTCCTGGTAAATGGAATTTGATAGGGCCTTCAGGGGTGAGGCATACCATACTCGTTTACCCTGACCCAGCATGTCATGAATGGCCTGTACTGCTATCCAGGTCTTCCCAGCTCCGGTAGGCGCACTTACAAGGACATCGTAAGAACGGCACAATTCTACCGCTTCTTTTTGAAAGGGGTCAGGCTCAAATGGCCGTTCCTCAGGAACACCGATCTTTTTGAGAAGCGGCTTAAGTGACGAATCAACACGAGGCTTCTCGTAAAAGCCTTTCCTCGGACTGATATTTTTTTTCCTTGTTAATGCCAAATCGTTATGCCACCAGCTCCGATGCAATCAGATTCATATCCTCTAAAGTTCCCACAGAAGCCGCTGCCAAATTTATATCAGATAGCACCGAACCCAGTTCGTGTAATTCTGCCCCGCAACCAAAGGCTACCTTAAACCCATTTGTGTAAACTTTTTCAGCCGCTTCACGGGCAAATAGTCTAGCTGCAGCCTGCACAAAATCGCAACTCCTTGCCTGGCCTCCTTCGTATGAGGAGGCCTTGCGAGAAAGTGCCTCAGCTACTTCGCACCATGTCATCATGTCAGCTAACAGAAACATGACAAATTGATTCTTGGTCAGTTTGGCCTTGCGAGAGGCCAAAATTACGTCATTCATTGCTCTGATGGCCTTAGAAAGTAAAGGACCGCCGCAGTCCTCCGGCAGATTTGCAGCGCTCTCGGCCATTTCAGTGTAATACCCTCCCTTTGATCTTACAGTTTCCCGCATTCTGAACATTGATATAATATTTCTCTGAATTTCGCTTGTCCCTTCGTAAATGGGCAGGATCTTAACATCTCTCTTGATTTTCTCAACTTCGTACTCCCTCATGTAGCCATACCCGCCGAAGGCCTGGATACCATCATTGGCCATTGCATCGCCTGCCTCCGTGGCGAAGTACTTGGCAATTGATCCCTCTACCTCCCTACTTTCTTCTCCACTGTCCAGACAATCTGCTACATATTCTATATAAGCCCTGGCAGCTTCAAGTTGGACCGCATGTGGAACTAAAAGCTTATGCGTATATCCTTGTTTTTCAGCCAATGTGGTGCCGAACTGAACCCTCTCTCTCGAATATCTAATTGCTCTTTCCAGAGACGCCATTCCTCCACCCAGTCCAAAGGTGGCAACCATCAACCTTGTGTAGCCAAAAACCTTGTTGGCCTGCTTCAAACCCTGACCTTCTTCACCTCCAATGAGGTTTTCGGCAGGTACAAACAGGTCTTCAAGTGATAGCGGGCACGTATCAGAGGCGCGTATCCCGTGTTTGTCTTCGTGTTTACCGGGCACAAGACCCTTCCAGCCCCTTTCAACAATGAAAAATGAGGGTCCTTTTGGCGTATTGGCAAGAATGGTGTAAAGATCTGCCACCCCACCGTTCGTGATGAATTGCTTTTGGCCATTGAGCTTATAGCCTGTTATTTTTCCCTCTTCCATAACAGGGTCAGCCCGTGTCTTTAACGCCTGAACATTGGAACCTGCATTTGGCTCCGTGACCCCATAGGCCACAATGAGTCCCTCTTCGGCAATTCTCCCAATATATTTTTCCTTTTGCTCCGGTGTTCCTCCAACCCTTATGGGATCCATACCGAGGCAGATGGCCAAAAAGGATGTGGCTACACCCAGATCTGCCTTCGCCATCCTCTCGGAGACAATGGCAATCTCCTTTGCCCCTGCCCCGAGTCCACCGTATTCAGCCGGTATAAAAATGAGATGAAGTGCCATATCTGGGCCTAGCATAAATCGAATTAATTCTTCGGGGAACTCTCCCGTGCGATCCATCTCCAATTTTGTCTCCAACGTCAGCCTATCCCGTTCAAGCTTATCTATGGTATCCAAGACCATATTCAATGTTTCCGTATCCATCCCCTGTTGTCCTGACATCAGTCCTCCTCCTTTACACAGCTTTCGTCTTTACTGGGCTACTCGGAGATATAACAGAAGCTTCCTTTAATAACTTTTCCAAGTTCTTAGAGAAAGAGTTCTTAATCAAATACCATACCCTGATCAAGTGGTCCAGATCAAATTCAACAACCAAAAAAGCTCGCTCCCGCCTGGAAAACCTCTCAGTGCGGTTGCGAGCTTAAAGTTACGCTCCTGGCCAGTCTTAGCTAAGCCGCTCTTCCCTTTTCTTGGCTATCTTTCTCAACACCCTTGGTATGTCAGCCAACAGGCCCCCGGACAGCTCTGCTGCCTTAAGACAAAAATCCTTAAAGCTAAGAGAATAATCCGAGGTAGACAAAGACTCAAGTATTTTTGAGCAACGTGCAAAGTAAAACGAGTTGTGCAGAGTCAGGAGGTAAATATTTCTTCCTTGACTTATCACGCTTCATCTGCATTTCTTCTATCCGTGTCATCCTCGACACAAAAAGAAACTCACAAGAACAGGGTCAGCTGCTATGTTGAAGAAAGGTCTAATACAGGCTTATACCACCCCCTCTAATGAATTTAACTTCGCCCCTATAGGGTTATGTCTTAGGGCAGCCGGCAGGGGGCTAAGAAGTGTAATCTTCAGGTTCTCGAACCAAGGAACCGTTCAGGCATACAACCAAGCCACAAGCTACTTCCCTCAGTATCTTCATTCTGCATTGATTGACGTGTGCGCCAACCGGTCAAAAATTAGGCATACGGAATCAGGGCACGGCGCTGCACTATCACAGGTTAGGAAAACCGTGGTGCAGGGCCTTTACGACCTGGTTGTACTATTGGATGTAGATGTGGTTTTGGCCTCAGGAATTGTATCAGAACAAGATTTGATAGAAATTTGCCAAAACAAGGGACCTCAATCAGAACTCATTTTATCGGGTAAATATCTTCCAAAATCTGTGCTTAGCATCGCGGATCTTGTCACGAATATGGATGTTCAACCCATTAAGGGCGACCTTATCGAAAACCTTCCAAGAGCTTCACAGGCAGAGATAATAACAGGTAATGGAAAGGGCAAGACCACATATGCCTTGGGCAAAGCCTTCCTCACCTCATGTTCTGGCCTCCCATGCCTCATGTTGCAATTCATCAAGTCTCCTATGCGCTATGGCGAGATAATCGCTGCCAGCCAGCTCCCCCATTTTGTAGTAAAGACAATGGGGAAGGGTTTCATATATGGGACGGCCGATCACGAGAAAGACAAGCACATTGACGCTGCAAGACAAGCATGGGAGGAGTTTAAAATGCAATTGGCTTCAGGGAAATACAGACTAATTATTCTGGACGAAATAAATATTGCAACAAGCTACAACCTCCTGGAAGCTACAGAGGTAGCTCGTGCTCTAAGGGATAGGCCCCCAGGGGTAAATTTGCTTTTGACTGGCAGGAATGCTCACCCGGATGTGATCAAGATGGCAACGACTGTCATTGAAATGCAGGAGGTCAAGCATCCTTTCCACAAGGGGATAAAGGCAAGAAAAGGTATTGAGTTCTAGGCCTTCCTTGCCTTTTGGCATTCTTGTACATCTTACCAGTGCCGGTTCCGATATTGAGATTGAGATCGACGTTCCTTTGCGATATCAACCTTCAAAGTGCGTCCGTCCAATTCACTTCCATTAAGACCGGCGATGGCCTTTTCGGCCCCTTGAGATTCCATTTCCACAAATCCAAATCCCCTTGACCTGCCCGTAACATAGTCAGTCACCAGCTTTAGGGAGTGAACTTTGCCATATTGTGAAAACAGATCATGGAGTTGAGCCTCAGAGGTTCGGAACGGAAGATTTCCGATGTAGATCTTTTTCATTATTTTATACTCTTTCTGAACCTTCCATAGTGACCCATTTGGACATAATCAAAAATCCGGGCTATGCTGTCTATTGAACTATCTCCATAAGCTCAACATCAAAAATCAATGTTTGTCCAGCGAGCGGATGGTTCGCATCAAGTGTGATAGTATCTTCATTCATTTCGGTTATCACCAGATCGATGATTGCACCATTTGGTTGCCTGACCTGAAGTTGCTGCCCAACGGAGGGATTGATATGCTCTGGAAATTCGCTTTTATTAACAAACAAAACAAGATCCTCACGCCTCTGGCCGTATGCCTCTTCGGGTGGAATTGAAAGGGTCTTAGTTGTACCCACAGCCATTCCAACTATACCTTTCTCGAATCCTTCGATAACCTCGCCGTCACCTAAGGTAAACTCCAGTGGCGCCCTGTCCCTAGAACTATCAAATACAGTTCCGTCTTCCAATTTTCCGGTATAGTGCACCTTTACAGTATCACCGCTTTTTGCCTCGATCATATTTTCCTCCTTTTCATGAATATGGTCCTATGGTTCGCCCACGTCACGCACCACCCTTATGATATTGGCGCTTCAGTGGGATCTACCCTAATGGGAAAGGTCTTAACAACGGAGAGGAAAAAGCTACAAAATAGGCAAGCATTCTCTTCAAGTGGAAAAGATAGAAATTCAACAGTTTCTGGAAGGTCTATCCCCTCTCCCCCTCAAGGCTGTTAAGATGGGATTTAAAAGAACTTCTAATATTAGCCGCTGCTTTAATTTTTAATAATACGCCTTTCCAGGCAAATAATCAAATATTTTCCAAAAAATTCTTAGCTGGATGTAATTACTTTTTGATTAGATTTCTCCTGTATTGAAAGTACGCGTCGCGCACAGCAACATAGGGATCAAGGGCAGCCTTTTTCAAGGACTCGTAATCACCAAGGGTCAGAGAGGTCTTATTGACTTTGTCATAACCCTTGACCGCCATATTGTACTTGGTCCGGGTAACTGCATAGTTTATTGGGTCCAGAAAAAAATCCCCAAACATTCCCACGGTATCTCGAAAACTGGAAGGGCCAAATATAGGCCAATTGATGTAAATCCCTGGTCCTAGACCATACACCCCTAAACTCTGCCCTAAATCTTCTTCCTGTCTTTCCAAGTGACCTTCCTGCTTGGCCACATCCTGAAATCCCAAGAATCCCACCGTGGAATTTATTATGAATCTAAGGGTCTCAGTCCCTGCAGATTTGAATTTGCCCTGCAATAGGCAGTTCACAAGACGAATTGGTGTTAAAAGATTGGAAAAAAAATTTCTGACCCCCACTCTTGCTGGTTCTGGGACCACCTTGCTGTATCCCTTGGCCACGGGTTTTAGAAGCCAAAAATATAGCTTATCGTTGAATGCGAAAAAAATACGGTTTATGGGCTCCAGGGGATCGGATATGCCCCGGACCTTCTCTTCCTCCATTTCAGCTGGCACAACGGATTCATCCCCCCAACCAGAATCTGATTCAAAGTCTGAGCTGGTTTTAGTTTCGGCCTGTGCAAGCACAATGGGAGATTCAGGACCACAAGTAGGGTTAGACAGATCCAAGCCATCAGGAATTAGGCAAAAGGCGCCGGTCCCATCTTCAGCCCAACAGGGCTTGAAAAAAATGGCCCCCACCAATCCCATTAATAAGACTGCCACCGCAATTTTACAATGTCGCCAACGCACTATCACCATTTCTCAGCATCCGATCCCCCGATTCAGCATCAAGTGTTATGCTTCGCTATTGTCCAACCTTCGCCTTGAGCTTCTCTATCAACTTCTTATAGGAGGAGCGAACAAGAATGTTATTGAATTGTGTACGGTAGTTATTAATCAGGCTCACTCCTTCGATGGATATGTCATATACCATCCACTTTCGATCCTTTTTTCGCATCCTGTACAATACCCTTATCTCTGTCTCCTGCTTGGTATTAATTTTTACTTTTACTAGCGCATAGTTACCCTCGACCCTATCCCCCACATATATCACCTTCTCACCTGAATACCCCTCCACCTTGTCAAGGTATGTTCGTTCCAGAAGCTTTCCAAACAGATATATGAACTGTTTTTTCTCTTCTTCAGTCCTCTTTCTCCAGTGCCGCCCCAGGGTGCGCTTGGCCATTTCGTCCCAATCGAATATCTCATCAACGGCCGCACGGATTAATTTGCGCCTCTCAGGTTCTTTTTCCGGCGCCTTTAGAGCAGGGTCCTTCACTATATCAATAATCTTGTCTGTGGTCTTTTTGATTTGCTCAATGGGTTCACCTGCATACACCAGATAGGCCCAAAAAAGTCCTATGACCACAACCGCAATACCAATCAAGACAGAATATTTTTTCATGGGCGTCCTCCCGAATTCCCTTAATCAAGATGTTCCTTCCTGCTCGGCAATGTCCTTTCCAATAAGCGGTGTCCCCAATCTCCTTTACAGCTTGCCGAACACGAAACTAGAAATTAACTGCTCCAGGTCCACAGCCGGCTGGGTGTCCCTTATGCGGTCGCCCGCCTTTAATACAATATCAGATGCCCCTGGCGTAATCTCTACATATTTTTCTCCAATGAGTCCTTTTGTCTTGATCGAAGCGATGGCATCTTCTTGAATTTTTATATTCTGGGGTAAGACCATGACCACCTCTGCTTGATAGTCCGTGTCAAGGCCAATACTTTTTACTCTACCCACTTCTACTCCTGATATTACAACCGAGGCACCGTTTTTCAAGCCACCGCTATTTGAGAATATGGCCTCTATTTGGTACCCGCCTCCTCTAATCATTTCCATCTTCCCTAATTTGACGGATAGATACGCAAGACACAGGATACCCGCCAATACAAATAGTCCAACAGCAATTTCAATATCAAATCGCCTCATGTTCATACCTCACTGGATATTATTACGCCTTACTAATAAACATGGTCTTTTATTCACCCAGAAATGTCCTTACCACCGGGTCATCTGACCGCATTAGTCCATCAGGGGAAGCGTCTACCCTCAGTTTACCCTCGTATATCATCAATACTCGGTCCACGAATCGAAAAATCCTGGGAATTTCGTGGGTTACCACTATCCCCGTAAATGATATATTCTTGTGACACGAATCAATAAGCTCTAATATTGCCTGCCCAATTACCGGGTCTAGGCCCGTGGTAGGCTCATCAAACAACATGATCTCCGGATCCAGTACCAAGGCCCGTGCTAGGGCAGCACGTTTGACCATTCCTCCACTAATCTGGGAGGGGTATTTGTCTTCTGCCCCTTTTAGACCAACAGATTCCAGTTCTTTTAGTACCCTGGAGCGAATCTCTTGCTCCTTCATTTTGCTCTTTTCTCTTAAAGGAAAAGCCACATTTTCATATACCGTCATTGAGTCAAAAAGGGCACCTCCCTGGAACAAGAACCCGAGGCGGTCTCTCAAGCGTCGTAATTCCTCGCGTTTTATGTTCCTCAAGTCCGCCCCATCAATTACTACTCTGCCGCTGTCTGGTTGCATTAACCCTGCCACATGCTTTAGTAATACGCTTTTTCCTCCCCCGCTTCCACCAATAAGGGCAACCACCTCCCCTTTGGAAATTTCAAAGGAAATGCCATCAAGCACTGTATGACCATCAAAGGACTTGCAGAGATTTTCGACCTTAATCATCGTCCTCGTTTCACCTGGACTCCCCAACCCTGCCTGCGCCGATACTTCAGCAGGCCCGCCTGACCAGCGGGCAGGCAACCTTCGGTTGGGTCCCCGGTTTGTCCTCATTTCATTCGGACTCCCCAACCTTCGGTTGGGTCCCCGGTTTGTCCTCACTATCACTAAAAGAGTGCAGAAGTCATGAAATAATCCCACACCAGGATGAGCACTGAAGACGTTACCACCGCCTGGGTTGTAGCCTTACTCACCCCTTCAGCGCCAAAACCCGTCAAAATACCAGTGTAATAGCCTTTGAAGGTGCATACCCACGAGATGATTACACCAAAACTCAAGGATTTATATATCCCTTCAAGTACATCGGCCATTTCAACATAATGGCTCATCTCTCCAAAGTAGACCCCCGAACTCACCCCGAGCAGCTTCACTCCAATGAGATATCCACCAAAAATGCCTACCACATCAAAGATAGCGGTCAGCAGTGGCATGGATATCATGCCAGCCAGAATATTGGGTGCAATTAGATATCGATAAGGATTAAGACCCATCAGGTCAAGTGCATCAATTTGCTCGCTTATCCTCATGATTCCTATCTCGGCTGCCACTGCAGATCCCGCCCTTCCCGTCACCATTAACGCGGACAAGACAGGCCCCAGTTCCTTTATAAGGGCAAGGCCTACCATAGGGCCTAGGAACGCATCAGACCCAAACCTGCTCAGGCTGTAATACCCCTGGAAACCCAGAACCATCCCTGCAAACAATCCAGTAAGGAGAATAACCACCATTGACTGCAAACCGATGAAATGGATTTGCTTTACAATTCGACCAAATTTTATAGGGGGGACCACACAATAAAGAAACCCGTTTAATAAAAAGAGCCCCATCAGGCCCATTCGCCTTATTGACTCTAAAGTGTATGCGCCAATCTGTCTTATCCATTCCATAGTACGGTACATTAGACTATGCGCCGAAATTTGCTTTATATGGTCTACCAAGGATCTATCCGGAAAAATTCTCAAAATATTCAAAAAACTATATTGCTAGCACGTATTCCTTATTTCGTCAAATATCCTTCAGCTTCAGATTGGCAGATGACGAATCAATAGACTTTTCAATATCTCTTAGGGCTTCCTCTATTCTTTGGATTACAGGCGATGTTTCAACGGGAATTTTCTCAGTGCCACTGTGCTCCATGGCATCCATGATCCTTTTTATTGTAATAGTGTCAGGATCCATCCCGGGTTGATAATATTCCCCCTTCTCCTTTTCCAGGGTTACACGGGAGACCACCCCCGCCCTGACAAGATCTGACAGGATGTCCATTACGGGCCGCAGGGGAACACCCAAGGACCTTGATATTCCCATCTCATCGCTCTTTCCACCCCCCTTGGCAAACAGCCCTATCAAGTGGTGGACTATGGCTATCGCAAGCACCTTTTTGCGATAAAAACTCACCTTCGACCAGTCTTTTTCAAGCTCAAAGGCTCTAACGTTTTGATGTGCGAAGGAAACCTCGGCCCCGTAAAGTACGATAAGCCAACTCCAATTTAACCAAATAAGAAAAAGTGGAAGCGCAGCAAAGCTACCGTAAATGGCATTGTAGCGCGCAACGCCGATTTGAAAACTTATATACACCCATTGAAATATCTGAAAAAGAGTGCCGGCAATAATACCCCCCAAAATTGCAGAACCGGTCCTTACCTTAGTGTTGGGCATGAAGCTGTAAATAAAGATAAAAAGAATCCATAACACAGCATAAGGGGCCAGCTTTAGCGGAAGCATTACCGCAGGGCCTACCGCATCAAGGATAGCGAATCGGTGTACGAGACCCTTGATCTCACCCGTTACCATCATTGTAAGAGTGGCTGATAAAACCACTAAAAAGGGACCTATCAGGGTCAAAGCGAGGTAGTCAATCACCTTCCTGGTTATTGTCCTGGCCCTCTTGACACCCCATATTTCATTAAATGCATCTTCAATGTTTGACAGAACATTCAGCGTTGTCCAAAAAAGAAATAGAAGGCCTGCACCAACCATCAGCCCACCCCGGGTATTCTCCAGCAAAGTTGTTGCAAAATTGATTACCCTTGTTATGACCTGCTGCTGTGCTTCCAGATTCTGGACAAGCTGCTTCTGAAGCAACTTTTCTACCCCAAATCCCTTGGCTATTCCGAAGAGCATTGCCAAAACCGGAACAAGGGACAATACTGAATAAAAGGTAAGGGCCGAGGCTCTAAGCTGGCACTTGTCTTCAAGTATGCCGCGGAACGAAAGGAGCACAATCCTGACAAGGCGTAACAAAAGAGCCTTTATTCTAGGCAGCTCGTTTTCTTGGATGCGCCACACATCTGACTTAAAAAACAGTAGGATGCGTTGGGCTTTCACGAAATCCCCTCTTGTTGATCCAAAAACATCTTTTCTTAGGATGGATATACACGGGGACAAGACTTGGGGTCAAGAAAAAGGACTTGAGATGAGAATGGCAGTTTCCCAAGGTAATTTATCTATGCTGCATGTAGTAGAACGAGGGATCCATGTTCCCTCCACGAAGGTGCTATTTTGTACTTGTTTCCCTTTCCAATAGACTGTTCCATCTTTGCTCGGTAAGCACCTGTACCAGTTCCATCGTGTCCTCACCCATTTCACGAAACCGGCCCTGAGACCGGAGATACCGTGAAACAGGAATCACCTCCTCAGGCCTCACGGTCACCCTTGTAATGCCGGCCTCTACCTCATACAAGGGGAAAATGCAGCACTGGGTAGCCATACGTGTTACTTGGATGGATTTTGCTGAATCTATTCTCCACCCCGGCGGACATGGGGACAGGATATGGATAAATCTAGTGCCTTTTATGCCCTTTGCCTTTTTGAATTTTTCGAAAAAATCATCAGGATAGGCGACAGAGGCGGTAGCCACGTATGGGATTCCATGGGCCAACATTATGCCTTCCATGTCCTTTTTGGGCTCTTGCTTGAGGGATCCGCCAGGAGTGGTTGTGGTCCACGCTCCAACAGGTGTGGCACTTGATCTTTGTATACCCGTATTCATATAGGCCTCGTTATCATAGCACACATACAAGATGTCCTCGTTCCTTTCAGCAGCGCCAGATAAAGACTGCAGCCCAATGTCGAAGGTGCCTCCATCACCTGCCCAGGCCATTACGGTAACATCCTCTTCCCCTCTTACATCCAATCCCGCTCTCACACCAGAAGCTGCCACTGCTGCAGTCTCAAAGGGAACGTGCACCACCGGAACATTCAAGGTGGAATGGGGATACGTCCCTATTATGATGCTCCAACAACACGCCGGAATTACCACAACGGTCCTTTCTCCTAGCCCTTTGAGGGCCAACTTCATGGCCAGTGCTGTGCCGCAACCCTGGCAGGACAAGAGGCCCGGTGTAACCAGATCGGGTCCTTTTCTCATTTCCTCGGATAGATTGATAAATCTTTGCATCTCCAACTCCTAGCTAAAAAGAAACCTCTAAGACTCCACTATTCCTTAAGGCCCCAGAAGATGGGGGTATCCACGTCAGCCTTCCCGCTTGCCACATGTTCCACGATACCCAGAACATCTGCAGGGGTGACGTCGCGTCCACCTAACCCGGCTATGGCAGAGTAAACAACGGGTCTCTTCTCAAGAGGGAACAGGGCTGAGCGAATCTCACTGACGAAGGCTCCCCCTACCCCTCCGATGAGGTTTCTATCGATAACCACTACCTTGTTCACACCCCCAAGAATCCCCCTCCAAAGCTCATAGGGTACGGGCCTAAAAAGCCTTAGCTTCATCAGGCCCAGCTTTATGCCTTTTTCGCGCGCCTTACGCACAGCTATCCGCGCCACAGATGTAATGGTACCGGCTGTCACCACAATGATTTCGGCATCGTCGACCATGTAAGACTCGGCCAAGGCATATTCTCTTCCAAAGGCCTCTTGGAACTGCTGGCAAATCTCACTATAAGTCTTGATGGCAGCCATTGCGTCCTTATGTATGCAGTACCTCTCTTCATAGTATATTTCGGGCCCTATCATGCCTCCAAACATTCTGGGGTCAGCAAAGTCAACCTTATGCGGTGGCTCAAAAGGGGGCAGAAATTGGTCAACTGTGTCTTGATCAGGGATGTCAACCACCTCGGAAGTGTGGCTCAAAAAGAAGGCGTCATAGGAAACCATAACAGGCAACATCAGCTTCTCTGCCAACTTGTAGGCCATTATTACACTATCGAGCACCTCTTGATTTGACTCGCAGTAAATCTGAATCCATCCGGTGTCCCTTTGGGAAATGGAATCAGTCTGATCGGCCCAGATGTTCCATCCAGCTCCCACCGCCCTATTCACATTGGCAAGAACTATGGGCAACCTCGCTCCACAAACCCAGTGAAGGACTTCGTGCATGAGCAAAAGCCCCTGGCTGCTCGTGGCGGTGAACGAGCGCACACCTGCCGTGGCAGAGCCGATGAGCGCTGCAAGGGCAGAATGCTCGCTTTCTACCTTGATGAATTTGGCATCCAAGGCCCCGCTTGCACACATCTCGGAAAGCTCTTCTACGATGGTCGTTTGGGGCGTGATAGGATAAGCAGAAATCACCTTGACTTTGCTAAGCCGGACTCCATGGGATACGGCGTGATTACCCTTTATAACCTGTCTCAATTATCCCTCCTCAATGTCAACATCCTCATCAACCATACTTATGGCATACCTGGGACATTCTGTAAAACATATGCCACAGCCCTTGCAATAATCATAATCAAATACATAACCAAACTTCCCCTCGTCCCGTGGCAATATGGACACATCAGGGCAAAAAATAAGGCAATTGTCGCACTCAATGCATCGGCCACAGTGGATGCAACGTTGGCATTCGGCAGCAGCCTGGGCGTCATCAAGGGTATTCAGGTATGGCCTAAAGTCTTGCCGTCGTTCTGCTGCAGGCCTTACGGATGAGGAAACTCTATGTGCCTTCTCAAAATAATCATACACAATGTTATCTGTTCCTACCACTTTACGGGCCGCTTGCTTAACCGGATTGAGGGGGGCTAGCCCCAGGTATCGAGAAAAACTCAGGCTTGATCCATTGCCTATGGAGATCCTTCCCAAAACTTCGTCAAAGTTCTCCCCTCTTCTATGGCAATCCATGGCAATGGCCGCCCTTTTGCCTGATGCCACAGCATGAACCACGGTATGCGGGATACTGGTTAGGTCCCCACCTGCATATACCACAGCCTTCCCCTGATGCATGACCTTCACCCGTAAACTCTCATCCACTTCAAGGGGGGCTGCGCCCCCATTTGGAGATAAGGCAGGAAACCATGGATCTTCTCCTATGGCCACTATAATGGCATCCGTATTCATGCTAAACCGAGCCCCCTCTTTCTTCACAGGGCTTCTTCTGCCACTTTCGTCAGGGGCACCCAGTTCCATTTCAGCACAAATCAATTTCTTTATCGTTCCATCCCTTGCAAACTTTACTGTCTCGGGGGAAGCCAAGAATATAAACTCTACCCCCTCTTCCCTCGCCTCTTCCACCTCTTCGGGATGAGCAGGCATCTCCGCCTCTGTTCTTCGGTACAAAACCATGACCTTTTCTGCCCCTAGCCTCACTGCCGTCCTTGCTGCGTCTATTGCCGTATTGCCGCCCCCTACGACCGTAATGTGCTTCCCTAACTTGGGAGTCTCACCCAGTGCAACTTTCTTGAGAAACTCGAGTCCTGGAATAACCATAGGGCTATCTGTTTCACCACTGATACCGAGGCTTCTGCTCTTGTGGGCGCCTGCTGCCAGAAACACGTAGTCAAAGTCCTCGCACAACCTCTCGAACTCCACATCCACCCCGACCCTGACACCCTCTCTCATCTCTAT
>DQZA01000231.1 GCA_011042035.1 Desulfobacteraceae bacterium | reverse complement strand
TTTCTATGTACATGGCCACGCATGATACACATCTAATCCGCATTTGCCAAGTAAAAAATCCCTATTACATGGCTACATTATTTGCAAGTAAAATACCAATAGTCAACGATATATCAATATGTTATGTTCATTATTGAGCCGATTTTTATAGGAACTTCGGTATAATCAATCAAAAAATAGCTTGACAGAAATATTAGAATGCTAGTATATCGGTCACATGCTTTATTCCCGAATTTTCTCCGATAACCTCCATCAACGGAGAGATCCCTCATGAAGCAAACCTTTCCCTTCACAACTCAACTCCTCAGGACCCAGGTTTACGAATACCTTCGCGAGCAACTGAAAAACGGCAATCTTAAACCTGGGATGTTCGTGAGCATAAATCAAATGGTCAAAAACTTGGGAGTAAGCAGGACACCACTCCGTGATGCCCTTCTGCAGTTACAAGTAGAGGGCTTTGTCACCTTTCTACCCCAAAGAGGGATAAGAATTAATGAACTCACCCCACAACTAATAGAAGATATCTATGAGGTAATCGGTGCGCTGGACTCGCGGGTGCTCCTATCCGTGTTTGACAGGATAGGGGGAAAAGAGCTGGAACGAATGAAAAAGGTAAACGAGAGGATGCTAAGAGCAGCTCAGAAGCGGGATTTCTACAAGTACTGGGAGCTTAATTCCAAATTCCACGGCGTATATCTCAATCTGTCCAAAAACCAACTTATCCTTTACCACCTGAACATATTGAGGCAACGCCTGTTCGGATTCGGGGAAATCAGTTGGAGCAGCAAGCTGGTTAATATGAACTACGATGAGCACCTGAAAATAATCTCTTTAATTCAAAATGGGAATGCTGAAAAGGCAGCCCGATACATCCGAGACGTGCACGTCCGGCTTCCTTTCCAACCATCGAAAGAAAACATTGATTAGGTGCTGATTGTAAGCGGGAGGAAACATGAGCAGATACTTTGGAGTTGCGGGTATACAAATGAACATTTTGAGGGGCCAAGACAATTCAAGGGCGATGATACACCGGTTAAAAACTGTAAGCCTCCTCTTCCCCTGGGTTGACATGGTGATTTTCAGTGAATTGTGTTCCTCGGGCTTGAGTTCTGATCCTGCGCAACAAATACCAAATCCTACGTTGGATCAATTTTGCCAATGGGCTTCAGATAATAACAAATGGCTAGTGCCAGGGTCCTTTAGTGAAAAGCATAATGGGAAGATCTACAACACGGCGGTGGTGATTTCTCCTGAAGGTAAAATCGAGGCCAAGTACAGGAAGATCTTTCCTTGGGCACCCCTGGAGACAAGTGATCCAGGGGACTCTTTCTGTGTCTTTGATATCCCAGGCAAGGGTCGATTCGGCATCTGTATCTGCTACGACATATGGTTTCCTGAGGTAATAAGAAATCTTGCTTGGCTTGGGGCCGAGGCCATTATCTGTCCTACGGGCACCTATACTTCGGACAGGGCCCAGGAAATAGTGTTATGTCAGGCTAATGCCATTTGTAACCAAGTGTATGTTTTGAATGTAAATGGTGCAGGGGGCGGAGGCGTAGGCAAATCTGTTTTTGTTGACCCAGAAGGACACGTACTGCAGGAGTCAGGCGAAAGCGATACAATTCTGACGGAAATAATCGATCTTGATTTGGTCTCAAGGGTGCGTGAATACGGCACCCTAGGGCTTTGCCAGCCATGGAAAAACCTGAGAGATTTCGACGGTACTTTTCCCATGTATGCAGGAGACATCAAAAAAGGCCCAATTTTTCAGCAGCTTGGGCCGTTGAGACGTGCGGCCAAATTTCATGAGTAAGCACCAGGAATCACGAGATCTTGTTTTGCTAGAAAGGGGGTGAGTGTGCAGGCGTCTGTTAAATCCTCGTCTGGGTCCAGGAAACCACTAATCCAGGCTAGGAAACTGTAACCCTTGTAAAACCCTCGCCATCTTATTTGGCGACGAAAGGAGGAGTGAAGATGAAGAAAAAGACTTTTGGTTTATTAGTCATTTTGTTTGTGTGCGCTGCCATTGTTTCACTATTTACCGTTCAAACACAGGCTGCGAAGGTCCCCAAGGATATCCTGGTTTTTGCCTCCACAGACAGCATAACTACGTGGGATCCAAGTGCAGCCTATTCAACCGAGTCATCCTACATGCCAAATATCTATGAAACCCTGATATGGGTGAGCCCGCCGGGAAGCAAAGAGCCTTTCCAGCCTGGCCTAGCTAAGAAATGGGAGGTGAACAGCACTGGGCTAGAATGGACATTTTACCTGAGAAAAGGTGTCAAATTTCATGATGGCGGGATTCTCACTGCGCAGGCTGTTAAGGATTCCATTGAAAGAACAATCAAAATGAAAAAGGGCGCCTCTTTTATTTTTTCGCCCGTGAAGGAAATCAAGGTTATTGATGACTATAGGGTGAAATTCATCCTAAAAAAACCCGCGCCATTTGACCGGATCATAGCTTCAGCCAATGCAGCCTGGATCATAAGCCCCAAGGCGGTCCATAAGGATAGGAAATGGTTTGACGCAGGCCACGAAGCGGGCTGCGGTCCTTACATCCTGGAAAGCTGGAAGCCTGATGAAGAAATAATTTTCAAGAGATTTGATGATTACTGGAGAGGCTGGAAGGGTCCCCATTTTAACCGCATAGTAGTGAAGATAGTGAAAGAGGCAACCGTGGCCGAGCAGATGCTGGAATCTGGCGTGGCTGACTTGGTAACCCGTATCCCCATAGAATCGAGCAAGATTTTGAACACAAAGAAGTGTTGTGAGCGGCTGGTAGGGCCGAGTTTCATGAACTATGCCATTCACCTGAACACGGCAAAGTTCCCTTTTAATAATAAGCTCATCCGCAAGGCTGCCTCCTACGCAACACCATACAAAAAGATAATAGAGGTTGCATTAGGGGGGTTGGGAAGGCAGGCCGTGGGCCCTGTCCCTTACGGACAATTTGGTCACGACGAAACTCTTCCGCAATATACCTATGACCTAGAGAAGGCCCGCAAATTAATGACCCAGGCAGGTCACCCTAAAGGTATCAAGGAAAAGGTGATGTTTACTTATGCATCTGAAAATGCGGTGGAAAAGGCATTTGCACCCCTTATAAGGGAAGAATTCGCCAAGATCGGGATTCAGGTGGACATCCGGCCCATGAACTGGACTGCCCAATGGGACCTCATGAAAGGGGGTCCGGAAAAGGCTCAGGACATGGCCGCATTGCTCTGGTGGCCCACTTTTAGCGATCCCTACGAAACCCTGTACAGCCTCTGGCACGTTGAGAAAAAACCATACTGGAATTTTTCGTACTACAAGAATCCCGAGTTCGATGAAACTATCCTTCAAGCCTATTCTACACCTGATT
The DNA here is from genome assembly GCA_011042035.1 of Desulfobacteraceae bacterium. GTDB lineage: Bacteria > Desulfobacterota > DSM-4660 > Desulfatiglandales > Desulfatiglandaceae > B111-G9. The sequence goes on along the minus strand of DQZA01000231.1, from coordinate 13,379 downwards.
CCAAAAAGGCTCAGGCGCTTTATTCAAAGGCTCAAAGGATGCTTATTGAAGATGCGCCTTCTATTTTCCTGGCTGACGTACAAAGGCCGGTTTTCAAGAGTCGCAGGTTAAAGGGCTATATAATAAATCCCAACTATCCCAGAGTAGCCTTCTGGTATTACATGTACAAGGAATAGTAGTTTGGCATAATTTCTGTCCACGGTTCGAACTCCCGCGTTGATGGCGGAACACGGGGGTGTCGATCCGTGGACACTTTCCATAATCTTGATAATTATTGAGGTCCAATGCTACGGTACGTCCTAAAACGCCTCATATGGCTTCTGGTAGTATTATTTGGCCTGTGTGTGGTGACCTTCACTCTCTCCCGAGTTGTGCCCGGAGACCCGGCTGCCGCCTATCTGGGGCCTCGTGCAAGACCCGAACAGGTGGAGTTGGTCCGTAAACAGTTAGGGCTTGACAGGCCATTGTACATACAATTTGCGTACTATCTCAGAGATCTATCCAGGGGCAATTTCGGCGAGTCCCTCAGGACTCATCGTCCCGTCCTGCAGGGCATCTTGGATCACCTTCCCGCCTCCCTTGAGCTGATGTTTGCTGCTATCACCATTGCCTTGTTATTTGGCATCCCTTTGGGTGTACTTTCAGCCAAAAAGGAAAATAGATTTGTTGATCACTTTATAAGGCTATTTTCTGTGGCCAATGTTTCAGTGCCCTCGTTTTGGCTGGGCATGATCTTTCAAATCATCTTTTTTCGATGGCTCGGTATCCTTCCCATAGGGGGCAGGATCGACACGGTCACGGCCCTTCTGCACCCTATAGAAAAGATTACCGGGTTCAATATCATTGACGCAGCATTGACAGGGAACTGGGAGGCCTTTTGGAGCGTTTCTTCGCACCTGGTGCTGCCGGCCATCACCCTTGGAGCTTACTCCACAGGCCTAATAGCAAGGATGACTCGCTCTACGATGCTGGAAGTGCTGAGAGAAGACTACATTACTACCGCAAGGTCATTGGGACTGTCCGAATTTGAGATTCACTTTGTCCATGCCTTGAAGAATGCCATTGGGCCAACATTGACCGCCGCTGGCCTTTGCTTTGCCTCAATGCTCACCGGGACCTTTTTCATCGAGCTGATCTTTTTCTGGCCGGGGCTGGGGTCTTACACAATCAACGCCATATTTTTGAATGACTACCCAGTTATAATGGCAGTGACAATACTTATGGCCCTCTTTTACGTTGTTGTTAACCTTTTTGTGGACCTGTTACTGGCAATCGCAGACCCGCGAATAAGGGTCCAGTGATGAAGAGCTTCGAAGGTTAGAAACAAATGAATGAAGGAAAAAGCAGGAATTATGCTAGAGCTGCAAACCTAATCATGAGGAATCCCCTCACGGTTTTTGGCCTCGCCATCATCGTGGTCCTCTTTCTCTTGGCTCTATTTGCTCCCTACATCGCACCTTATCCAGAGCAGGGACAGGGCCTTTCAAATCTCCAGGAAAGGCTGAGACCCCCCAGCCTAATACACCCCCTGGGCACGGATAATCTTGGCAGAGACCTATTGAGTCGCATTATTTACGGTGCTCGGGTTTCCCTCAAGGCCGCGATTATCGTGGTCTTGATAGTGATAGGGTTTGGGGCGCCCTTGGGCCTGATTGCGGGATATTTTGGAGGTAAGACAGATGAGCTGATTATGAGGTTCGCCGATATGATTCTCGCGTTCCCTTCCTTGCTCCTTGCTATCGCAATAGTGGCATCAACGGGGCCGAGCCTGTTAAACGCCTTGGTTGCCATCTCGGTGCCATGGTGGCCGTGGTACACTCGCCTGGTCCGGGGCCAGGTTATCTCCCTAAAGGAAATGCAATTTGTGGAATCTGCAAGGGCACTGGGTGCCTCGAAGTTGCGCATAATGTTTAGGCACATCCTGCCCAACTGTCTTTCTCCCATTATCGTTCAGGGCACCCTTGACATGGGTTATATAATCCTGTGCCTTGCTTCACTCGGGTTCCTGGGCCTTGGCACACAGCCGCCCACAGCCGACTGGGGAGTGATGGTCAATGACGGCCGGGCTTTTCTCCTTACACAGTGGTGGATTTCTACGTTCCCTGGCGCGGCCATCTTTGTAACTGTTCTGGCCTTTAACCTGGTTGGCGATGGCTTGAGGGAGGCACTGGACCCCAAAATAAGATGGAGATTTCAAAGGGCATAAATTAATGGCGTGAAGAAAATGGACAATGAAGCGATCCTGAAAATAAATAACCTATGCACAGATTTTTTTGTACCCGAAGGCAGGGCAAGGGCCATTGACCATCTAAGCTATGAGGTGTTTAAGGGCGAGACACTGGGAATTGTTGGAGAATCCGGGTGTGGAAAAAGCGTGGCAGCGCTGTCCGTGCTGCGCCTAATACCCATCCCACCGGGAAAGATTTCATCAGGACAGGTTTTGTTCATGGGCCAGGACCTTCTCCGTCTCCCTCTAGAAACAATGAGAAGGATCAGGGGGAGGCAGATATCCATGGTTTTCCAGGACCCCATGACATCTTTCAACCCTGTTTTTACCATAGGCTATCAGCTATCCAGGGTCTTTACCCTTCATGAAAGGCTCTCCAAGAAACAAGCAGAGAAGCGCTCTGTCGAAATCCTTGAGGCATGTGAAATTCCCTCTGCGGCAAGGGTTATGAAGCAATATCCCCACCAGCTGAGTGGAGGTATGCGTCAGAGGGTGATGATTGCCATGGCCTTGAGCTGTAACCCTAGGCTACTCATTGCCGATGAGCCGACAACCGCTCTTGATGTAACCATCCAGGCGGAGATCTTGGACCTGATGTTGCGGCTCAAGAAAAAATCAGGCATGTCAATGATCCTCATAACGCATGATCTTGGGATCATCGCAAATAGTGCTCAAAGGGTGGTTGTTATGTACGCCGGGGAAAAGGTGGAAGAGGCTGATATATTTTCCCTTTTTGACAACCCAGCGCACCCTTATACAGTGGCATTGATGAAGTCGGTCCCGCGTCTGGGACAAAAAAAGAAATTTCTTGAGGAACTAAAAGGGGTTGTGCCCCCACCATTCAAGGAAATCAAGGGATGCAAGTTTGCAGATCGGTGCGCTGAGGTGACACAAAGGTGCAAGAGAGAAAAACCACCCCTGCGTGATATAGGAAAGGGCCATCTGGTGGCCTGCCATTTGTAGGAAGAACATGGAAGGGACACTTTTAACAGTAAGAGACCTCGTTACTGCATTCCCTTTGAAAAGGAGAGGATTGTTTGAAAAAAGAAGGTATCTTTATGCGGTGAATGGGGTGAGTTTTGACCTCAGGGAGGGTGAAACCTTGGGTCTTGTGGGTGAGTCCGGGTGCGGAAAGACCACTACGGGCCGCTCTATACTCAGACTCATCGAGCCTTTCTCCGGAAAGGTTTTGTTTGACGGCGTGGATGTGGCAACACTTGGCGCCAATGGTCTAAAGGCCTTTAGGAGATCAGCTCAGATGATCTTTCAAGACCCTTTTGCCTCACTGAATCCAAGGATGACAGTGGGTGAAATAATAGAGGAGCCACTCATTGTCCACAACCTTTACAAGAGAAAAGGCGAGAGGAAGGAGGTCGTGGCATCGGCCTTACGTAGGGTGGGGCTTGAACCTGATTATATGTATCGTTTTCCGCACGAGTTCAGTGGGGGTCAGCGTCAGCGCATAGGGATAGCCCGAGTGCTAACCCTTAACCCGAAACTGATAGTGGCCGACGAACCCGTATCCGCCCTTGATGTTTCAATTCAGGCTCAAATAATCAACCTAATGATAAAACTACAGGAAGAACTGAACATCTCTTACTTGTTCATTTCCCACGATCTCGCGGTGGTGGAGCATATTTCCACCCGAGTTGCCATCATGTATCTGGGGAAAATTGTTGAGATAGCTCGTGCTGAAGGCATCTATAATAACGCCCAACACCCGTACACTAAGGCCCTGTTGTCGGCCATCCCTGTTCCCGATCCTAGGTCCGGGATAAAGGCCCACGTCCTGCGTGGAGACCTCCCTAATCCTGTTGATCCCCCTTCTGGTTGCGCATTCCGCACCCGGTGCCCTGTGGCCGAGACTGTCTGCAGCAGGCAAACCCCCGAGCTGAAGCAGGTGGAGCCCGAGCACCTTGTGGCTTGCCATGCTTTGTGACAGGGGACTGTCATACTAATCCATTTGGCCAGCTCAATACTCGCTGTCTTAATCCTCTTATCCTGCCTTGCTGGCAACAAAATTTGTTGTGTATGAGGAGGAGCATAGCCATGGGTCAGGTTACAAGGGACGAGGTGTTGAAGGTGGCCAGTCAAGTCATGCACCCGGCTATTGACAGGAGCCTATTGGATCTGGGTATTGTCAAGGATATCGAAATAGCAAACAATACTGCCACCGTGTATTTTGCTTTTCCGTTTCCGAACATCCCCATTGCAGACCATCTTATCAATAGCGTGCAAGCCCCGTTGGAAAACTTGGGTCTAAAGGTAGAGGTCCAAATAAGGACCATGAATGATCAAGAGAGGGCAACTTTTCTCTCAATGGAGCAAGAGGCCTGGAAGGGAATGTAACTGCCTGGGAGCCTCCTCATGGAATAGTATTAACGCTTGCGAATTCAGGCTCATGGAGAGGCAATAAAATATCCGCAGCCTCTTTTACCTTTTTCACAATGTCATAGGCCTCATAGACGTTTACATGGGTGCCTGGCGGGATTACTTCCATCTCCATGGCAAGGATTTCCTTAGGCGGGAAAAAATTCTCTTTTATAGTGCAAAAGCCGGTTATAGCTGCCTTCCCTCCAGGGGTCCGCACGATCACTGTTAGCCCACCTTCCGTGTGAGCCGGTGTGTGGACCACTTCAATTCCCGGAACTATTTCTTGATCACCTGTGACTATTCTGATCTGGCCATTTTCCTCTACATCTTCAATATAGTCTTCAAGATACCTGAAATCCAGGGGGTGAGGATTGTGGATACGCTCCAGTTCCTTTTCATGGACATAAAAAAGGGCATTGGTGCACTTGTAGTCATTTTCGCAGTGATCATTATGCAGGTGAGTATGGATTACAATATCAATGTCACTGGGAGTGAGGCCCCATTTTGCTAGGCCCTCCTCAAAGGTATATATTTTTCCCCCTATCTTCTCTTCCCTATCATCAGATTGAATGGGGCTCATCTCTCCTGTGTCCACCAGGATCTTTTTGTCCCCTCCCTCAAGGTACCATGAATATATGGGGATGGCATACGGTGTGCCATAGTCATGCTGATATGTCATCATTCCCTTATCAAAAAGCTTGGTTCCCATGACAATTGGATGGATTTTATAGTTCGGCATCATTACCTCCTTCCTTCTCCCTCTTGCAGCTCAAATAGACAGATGTCCCTCCGATGGATCACGCCAGCAAACGCCTTGTGTGCCTTTTTTTCTACAACCGGAAGATAAGGCAGGCCAGACTCTGCCAGTTTTTTCATGGCATCATCAAGAGCTTCCTCTGGGCTCAATGGCTCTATGTAGTCCGCAATATCCTTGGCAATTATGAGTCGCTTTAAGCTGCGATCAAAATGAAGATCGCGTATAGAGCTCAAAGATAAGATCCCCACATAATTGTTGCCTTCCCCGATCACCGGCAAGACGGTATGTCTGCTATTTTGCATAATTTTTACTACCTTGTCCAATGGGGCATCCTGCGGGATGGTATCAATATGATACCTCATAAGGTGTTTAACGAGTAGGGGCCCTTGCTGCTGTTGGGATGCAGCCATGGGCTTCTTTCCCAAGGCCTGGGCAATTCGATGGTGAAGAGAAAAGAGATCTGTCTTTAGTTGGCCGAGGGTTGGGAATGATAGCATTCTTATAATCTTGACCTCTCCACCTCGCATAAGACTGACCTTTGTCATAATGGGGCCGGCCACCTCGAACACTACTGTTGTAGCGAGAATAGTGGAAAGAATGGGCGCACCCACTTCCGGCATTTCTCGGGCTGCCCAGGAGGACAGTCCTATGGCAAGCCCTGCCTGCGGCATGAGTCCCATTCCCAAATATAGGCCATTTGGGGTTGCAACCTGGGCCCATATTCTGCCTGCCATAGCCCCCAATATCTTGCCACCAGCACGCGCCAGAATGTAAATTAGTCCTGCCCACCCCATCTGTTGTATCATTTCAACATGAAAGCTGGCTCCAGCGAACGTGAAAAACAGGGCATAAAGGGGATAATCCACCTCGGTCAATCTCTTTATAATCATTTTGGTTCTATCACAGATATTTACCAGCAAGCCACCCATGACCAGGTTTGTGAGCAGAACGGATACAGAAAAATAATACGATAGGCCAACTCCAAGGAGAATACCTGCCAGGGAGAGCACAAGAATCTCATTTTCCTCAAGACCTCGTCGCAAGTAATAATGTAGAAAAATGGCTATCGCCCCGCCGATAGCCACTGGTATAAACAGGCCATGGGAGATTTCAGTTATTGAGTCGATGGTTATGCCATGCTGGGTAACATGGCCTATCAGGGCGGCTGACATCACAAAGGCGATAATACATATAAGGTTGTTAATTCCTACCATAGCCATGATATGGCTCGTTAATGGACCTTCTGAGTCAAGCTCTCTTATAACCAGCAACGTTGCTGCAGGAGCTGTGGCGACTGAAAGGACCGAAAGCAGGATAACCGTTGCAACAGAGCCATGAAGCACTATAAGAAGTAAAACAAATACGATGGTAGCAGTGAAGATGATTTCGCTGGCAGAGAAATAAGGCAGGGTCTGCTTGATTTTCTTGAATTTGGTGCTCTCAAACTCTGTACCTATATAAAAGGCAATGATGCCAAGGGCGATTTCGCTAATGAAATGAAAATGGGATACATCTTGCTTTGTCAAAAATCCGGTTATGGGCGGACCCAGGAGCAAACCCGTAAGCAAGTATCCTGTAACGCGAGGCAGTTTGATAAAGGAGGCTATCCTTCCCCCGACAAGGGCAAAGGTCAGAACGAGTGCCAACAGTAGCATGTAATTCATTATTGCCTCAAAATTTTCTATCTCTAAGAAAGGGCATCTCTGACCTCACCTTATCCACATGACGCAAGTCCACATCGGCGAGCACAAGGGTCTCTTGGTCCCCGGCAAAGGCTATCCGGTTTCCTAACGGATCGTACACTGCACTTCCACCCTTGTAAATAAGGCCATCACCCTCGCCTACTCGATTAATACCCATGACATAACACTGATTTTCCACGGCCCTTGCAGGCAAGAGCTCGTCCCAGTGTAGTTGACGGGCTGCAGGCCAAGAGGCGATAATGACCATAAGGTGTACGTCGTCGGCCACAGCTCTAAAAATCTCAGGGAAACGAAGGTCATAGCAAACAAAGGGAGATACCCGCACCCCCTTGAGTTTAAACACCTGTGGAGACTCTCCGGATTCATGGATCTTGTCTTCATCCATGAATGAAAAGAGGTGGCATTTGGCATAGGTTGTTAGAATATTCCCACCGGCATCTATCACTCGGGCACAATTGCGACCCCTACCATTTTTTCCTTTCAGTACCACACCTCCCAAGACAGCAATCTGGTATGATGTGGCTATGGATTTGAGGAATCTCGTTGTTGGGCCGTCGTCTTTCTCCATGGTTACAATAAGATTCATGGAAAATCCGGTTGAAAACATCTCGGGGAGGACCAGAAGATCCGCGCCCTTTTCCTTTGCCATCCGCGCAAATTCCTTCACTCGCCGGTAATTGGTTTCCCTGTCTTCCCAAACAGTATCAAGTTGCAATCCTGCAATCCTCATGATCTCAACCTCTTTAGCCTTTTGATGGCCTCCTCAAGTGTTTCATCTTTCCTACAGAAACAAAATCGCACCAGATCCTTGCCTTGTCGGCGGTCTTTCCAGAAAAAGGAAGAAGGGATAGCCGCCACCCCCACTTTCTCAGCAAGGTACCGGCAGAAGGCAAGGTCATCTTCAAAGTCCATGTTGCCTATGTCAATAGAAGCATAATAGGTCCCCTCGGGCCAAAGCACCTCGATTATGGATAGGGGAACTTATAACCCAGACCCAAGAGGGTTGTAAAGCCATTAGGGGGATATAGGGCTCCTCCAGGGGGTAGTCTTGAGGGAAGGGAGGGGCCAATGGGTCAAAAATGCCTAGAAATTGTGTCGGATATTAAGATTGTGATGTTGTGTTTGCCAACATCACTGCAAGCTACCAGCATGGCTATTAAATAGAGACATAAGGCGCATTTTTTCCCTCTTTACAGACGTCGGGTGTCGTAAAAGCCTACACTCCATAGAAAGATTGCGAGCGTGATGCACTCCCAAAAATATAAATTAGCAGTGATTTCAGCTTTTTAGCGAAAAGAATCTTCTGTTGGCACCCATCTTGCTCTCTACTGATACAAAACTGATTCAAAATATACAAAAAAGGAGTGAGGCAAATGGCAGAAAAAACAAAACAAAGGGCAAGAGATCGAGTCGGGTATGGCTCTTCTTACAGGAAGGGCACGTCGCATGATCTAAAACAAAAAGGGGAGATCGGAGCGGTTCTGGGGGGTCAGGTTTGGTTGATAAGGCCAGATAAGAAAGGGCAGAGCGCCAATCCCTGTATCTGGATGCAAGCAGGAGTCGTGGAGTTTAAGAATTGTAACAACTTTTACGATTGCACAACCTGCAAATACGATATGGGAATGAGGAAAAAGGCATCTCAGGGAAAGCAAATGACTTGGCAGGATGCCATGAGGAGGCGATCTGGTCTGGAAAGAATCTGCAGACACAGCCTTACACAAAGGATCGGAAAACGCCAATGTGCCTATGACTATGAATGCTCTCGCTGTGATTTTGACCAGTTTTTTGAAGATGTCTGGACTACAAAGACAGGGGCGCATCCTGGTGAGGTGCATAGCGTAAAGGGTTTTGACGTGCCAATGGGGTACTATTTCCACAATGGTCACACCTGGGCCCGGATTGAAAGCGGAGGTTATATAAGGGTTGGGATGGACGACTTTGCGTTGAAGTTGCTGGGCAAGGCAGATGCCTTTGATCTGCCTCTTTTAGGAAAAGAACTGGATCAAGGCATTCCTGGTTGGGGTTTGAAGCGCGGTAACAATTCGGCGGATGTCCTTTCTCCGGTGGACGGGGTCATTGTGGAGGTAAATTCTGATGTGAAGGAGAAGACAGGCGTGACAAATGGGGACCCTTATGGTGAGGGATGGCTCTTTGTTCTTCGTCACCCAAACCTTAAAAAGGCGATGAAAAACCTTATGGATGATACCAGGGGTATACAATGGATGGCTAATGAAGTCGCCAAACTTGAAGGAATGATAGAGGAAGTCGCCGGGCCCTTGGCTGCAGATGGTGGCCATCTATCAGAAGATATCTTCGGAAACCTTCCGGATCTAGGATGGGGAAATTTGACCAGAACATTTCTCAAAACCTGATCAATAGGAATAGAGTGGAAACCTTGAATCCTGAATTTTACCCCTTTAGAAAAGCCCAGTGCGGAAGCATGGGGTCAAAGTTATATATTTCCGCTTTTTCACACGGGGTTTACTCCCCCAGGAAGGGCAGGCCGAGGACCCAGGCATGAAGAAAAGCGATATCTTTGGAACAGAGAAACAGAATATCCAGGAAAGAGATCAGTGCATCTGGATGCAAGCAGGAGTGGTGAGGAAAAAATATTGCGAGCGGGATTACAGATGCATTGACTGTGTATTCGAAAAGGCGCTGAGGCGGGCTATCCAGGAGAGAAGGGGTGGGATTGTCGCTTGGCAGGACAAACTAAGGGAGTTACCACAGTGGAAGAGACCCTGTGTTCACCACATGAGGGGTATAATCGAGTACAGGTCGTGTACCAACGATTACAACTGCAATTATTGCGAATTTGATCAATACATGCAGGACCAATACACGGTTCATGCGGTAATCAGTCCGGTGAGTTCTTTTGAAGTCGGTGGATTTAAAATACCACAAGGATATTATTTTCATGAAGGACACGCCTGGGCAAAGGTTGAGGAAAGTCCCTCAGTGAGAATTGGTATTGATGATTTTATCCGCAAGGTACTGGGACCATTTGACCGCATCGAATGTCCCCTTTTGGGCAAACAAGTGGAACAGGGGAAAGAAGCGATAAGAATTATTCGGGGTGACAAACAGGCCCAAATGCTTTCGCCTATTACAGGGGTTGTGACTTCCATTAACCCTGCACTCATGGAACAGGGCAAGCTCGCAAACGACGACCCGTACGTTGAGGGATGGATAATGACAGTTCATTCTCCTGATCTCAGAAAGGACTTGAAAAAGCTCTCTATAAACGAGGAGACAAGAGAGTTCATGGGAAAAGAGGTAAATCGCCTCTTTGAGGTCATTGAGCAGGTTGAGGGGCCTCTCAGCACCGATGGGGGTACGCTAGGTAATGATATTTTTGGCATAATGCCGAAACTTGGTTGGGAACGGCTCTGTCAACTTTTTCTCCGCACATAAACAAGGATCATTTTCATCGCAAGGCTGATGGGCTATTTGCCGCCCATGAGCCTTTTTATTTCATCCTCCAAGAGAGTCCTGCAATATCTGCACAGATGGGTAGATTTCCTGTCCACATCTTTGATTGAGCGGCAGTAGTGCATGATGCATCTGGGGTCATCGCAGTGCCGAAGATTGAAGGTATGACCAATCTCATGGATGGCCTCCTTTACAACCCGTGAATAGTATTCCTTTGGATTGTCTCTGTAGCTAATTCCTTCCCTGAGTCTATATAAAGAAATGATGGATGCCCTTCCACCTAGTTGGGCCTCACCGTAAACATGCGTCAAAATGGGAATAAAAAGGTCATGTTTTGTCACTCCCAGTACCTTTAATGCACTTGATGATGCCTCTCGATCCAAAACTTCCAAGATAGCAGTGGAGTGATATTGGCGTCGTTGGCGATCAAAGGCGAATTCCAAGTTATCTACAAGGTGAATGATTTGAACAGGAAAATCGAATACTGTCATAAGCCCTCCCACTATTTGGTTTAGCAGTTCCATATCAATGTGTTCAATGGGAGAGACAATGATGTTATGTGAGGACTGGGTGTTCAATCTGGTCTGTGAATTCCGTATCGCTTGATCTTGCTATAAAGGGTGGAGCGATCGATTTCCAGAGTATCAGCACTCTTCTTGATATTCCAATTTGTTTCTTCCAAGACCGCCAAGATATGGGCCTTTTCAATTTCCCGGAGGGATTTGCCCTTAGGCACTGTCCGATGCTCTGGAGCAAAAATAGGAAGATGCTCTGGCAGTATGGTACGCCCCTTTGCAACCACCACTGCACGTTCTATGGCGTTTTCAAGCTCACGAACATTTCCCGGCCATTCATAAAGCATCATTTCGTCCATGGCCTCCCTGCTGATCTTATCTATGTCTTTATTGGTCTCTTGGCGAAAACGCCGCAAAAAGTGCTCCGCCAGAATGGGGATGTCCTCCTTTCTGTCCCGGAGGGGAGGCATAACAATCGAAATGACATTCAGACGGTAAAACAGATCTTGCCTAAAAGTTCTGTCACGAATGGCCTGAGAGAGGTCTTTGTTGGTGGCGGCTATCACCCTGAAATCCGCCTCAATGGGTCTTGTCCCACCCACCCTATAAAACACTCGGTCTTCGAGGACCCGGAGGAGATCAATTTGCATCCTCATACTTATTTCCCCTATTTCATCCAGAAAGAGAGTTCCTCCGTGGGCCAATTCAAGCCTTCCTTTCTTGCTTGTCTTGGCATCGGTAAAGGCACCTTTTTCATATCCAAAAAGTTCACTCTCTAGGAGATGCTCAGGAAAGGCCCCACAGTTCACTGCCACGAAAGGTCCGGCATGCCGTGGACTCTTACTATGTATTGCTTTTGCAGCCAACCCCTTACCGGTCCCCGTTTCACCAGTTATCAATACGGTGGAGTCAGTAGTGGCTATATCCTCAATAAGCCGAAACACTTCCTGCATCAGCCTGGATTGGCCCAGCATGCTTTCAAACCTGGTTCGTTCCCGGTACTCCTCTCTCAAGAAAAGATTTTCCCTGTCCCGCTCCTGCCTATCAATGATTTTATCGATCAGGAGCCCTAATTCGTTGGGGTCAAAGGGTTTCATCAAATAATCAAAGGCTCCGTTTTTCATGGCCTCAATGGCCGTAGAAACAGAGCCATAGGCAGTTATCATAACCACTGCCACCTCCGGATCACTTACACGCACCTTCTTGAGGACTTCTAGGCCACTCATGCCCTCCATTTTGATATCGAGAAGCAGTATGTCATATTTGGTGTTTTCCAGGAGTTTCAAGGCCTCCTCACCACTGGCTGCCTTGTCAACTTGATGCCCGTCCCTTTCCAGCCATCCGGCCAAAGATTCTCGCATTATGAGTTCATCATCAACAACTAGAATCTTAGCTTTGCCCATGAGCGCCCCCCTGTTTGGCGTCAATTATTGGGAGGACCACACGAAAGGTGGCCCCTCCCCCTGGGCTTGATTCAACCTTGATAGTGCCGCCATGTTCCTCCACTATCCCATATGCCACCGAAAGCCCCAGGCCGACGCCTTTGCCCTTTTTTTTGGTGGTGAAAAAAGGTTCAAACAATTTAGAAATATTCTTTTGTGGTATCCCTGGCCCTGTGTCAGAAAAAGAAACCATGATGGCCTTGTCTTTTTTCAGGTGCCTTGTTTCAACGGTGAGGGTTCCACCATCGGTGCTTTCCATTGCCTCAGCGGCATTTGAGATCAAGTTCATAAGAACCTGCTGAAGCTGGTCCTCTGATGCCATGATTTCTGGAAGATCGGGATCCTGGAGTTTTTTGAGCCTAACCCTATTAATTTTCAATAAGTTCGCATTGAGAAGCAAGGTCCTTTCCACCAGCCTATTCATGTCCACATGCTTTAATTCGAGTTTTGACTCCCTTGAAAAGGCCAAAAGATTGGAGGCGATCCGGCTAACCCTCCGGGTTTCGGCCTCCATAAGACCGAGATACTGTAAAAATTGGTCAGCGGTTCGGGTATCAAAATCCTTTTCCTCCAAAATCCTTTTCATTAAGAGGATAAAATTGAGCATGCCAGCAACAGGATTATTTATCTCATGCACTACAGAGGCTGCAAGTTTGCCAAGGGATGCCATTTTGTCCTGATGCAAAAGCTTCTCATGGGTTTGCCTCAGTTCCCTTGTTCTCTCCTCAACCATCCTTTCCAATCGCTGGCGTATCTGTTCTTCCTTCTTTTTCTTATCTGTAATATCCCTGCTTATTTCAATGAACTTGGAAATTTCCCCCTTCTCCCCCCATATGGGAAACATGGTAACTTCAATGTACCTAACCCTTCCTTTATGATCAACGCGGGTAAGTATTTGCTGGTCTGCCTTTCTGTTTTTTATTACTTCAT
>DQZA01000064.1 GCA_011042035.1 Desulfobacteraceae bacterium | reverse complement strand
TAACCACTGGACAAAAGCACCTTTACATCAGGATCAATTTCCTTGAGTTTCAGGAATACTTCTTTGCCACCCATCTTGGGCATAAGCATGTCCAGAAGCACGAAATCAATATTGTCCTTGTGCTCTTGGAAAATCTTTATAGCGTCCTGTCCATTGGTAGCCACACGCGTCTTATAACCCAAGGCCTCCAAGAGTTCCTGACCAACCTCTGCGATGTGTTTTTCGTCATCTACCAACAAAACTGTTGCTTCACCTTTGGTCATCATATCATTAGCCTTCTTGGACTCTACATCAATGTATCCATTGTGGCCCTTAATTATTCCATAGGCAGAGGCCAGTCCCCTACCCTATCTGTTTGGTACTGAAAAAGGGTTCAAAAATTCTCTCCTTTGTGGATTCATCCATTCCTATACTCTTATCCTGGATGCTTAGCAAGATATAATTCCCAGGTCTAGCTATATTCTGCCCTCGAGCTCCTCGATTACCCCATTTACACCCAAGGGTTCTATTTCGTAACGGCCCTGTAACGCCAGGCACTTATACTGACATCCAGAAGATAACCATCCTTGGTAAGTCGTTTGTTCTCAAATTCGTGACGTAATAGCTCAATAAAGAGGGGCAAGAGGGTTTTTCGGACGCGACTGCCGGGAGGGCGCCGTCAGGCACTCAGTTTTTGGGGATGCGAGCCGATTGATTAAATGCTCTCTGAGTGCCTGACCAGCCCGGGAGGCCCGGAGCGGAAGAAAAATCCTCTTGCCCCGATGCTACATTCGCTAATATCCCCCTAATTACTGAGCTGATACTTCGTGACAAGGTGTGCCATTTTCTAACAGACCTCTTATTCTTAGATGTGCTTGTGAAAAATGTGACAAAACCCTTGACAAAAAAGGCTACTTTCTTATAAAAGCCCTAGCTGCATCCATTTGAATGAAACTCATTTTTTGGCAAGGCGAGTACCTTACACCATGGATACTGACAACCGGCATTTTTCCGGTTTGTTATTTTTTTGCTCTAACTCCGACTTTAGTTGACCGGTGTGGATATGAGAAACGGAAAAAAGCCCAAGGGCATACCTCTTGACAGCTCTATTATCACTGTTCCCAAGCCACTGGGAAGCGACGTTAAACCCAAAAAACTGGTACTTCCCCTCCATAACCGGTGGGGGATGCTCAAGCTTTTGGTAAGGCCTGGCAAAGACGTATCTCGTGGTCAATTGTTGGCAGAGGACGAACGAGGAGTTGCCCCTCCAGTTTACTCACCTTGCGATGGAAAGGTGTTAGGGGTAAGGGCCTGGTCCAATTTTGCTGGTGAAGAGGTCCCTGCGATTATACTCCAGTGCTCAGGATCTACAGTCCAGGAACATGCTCAGAAGGATACAGGTGCATGGAAAAAAACGGATCCTCACACATTAGTAAAAAAGGTGCAAAAAGCCGGGATTCGCGAAACAGATGCGTATGTTTGGCCTCTTGCGTGGCGTCTCGCACAACCAGGCCTTCCTCCCACTGAGATCCCTAACGGACCGGATATCTCAAGACCCATTGAATATCTCATCGTCAATGCACTGGACCGCCAACCCGGGGTCACTATTCGGGAGTCTGCCCTTAGCGGCAGGGAAACTGAGATTGCAGAAGCTATCTCGTTATTGGAGCATATCTCTGGCACAAGAAACACAATCCTCGCGGTGAGGAAGGGACAGCCCATTTCTGATTCTTTGGAAAGAGAATTGCGGCAAAGAGGCATAAAAGTACGAATGTGCCCGCCAGTTTATCCTATTGCATTGGAACCTATTCTCGTTCAATATATCACTGGCCGGGAGATAGCGCTGCCCCATGGCGATGCAAGGGCGGTAGGGGTCACGGTAGTGGACATATTAACGGCACTTCGTGTTTATAGATCAATAAGGGACAATAGCCCCGCTTTTTCATCCCCTTTGCAGCTCACTATCCATGGAAGTGAAAACGATTATCAAACCTGGATTCCGGAGGGAATACTTGTTAGTGAACTCCTAGAGCAACTTCAGTTCAATTATTCGAACGCCGCCAAACTTATCCTTGGGGGACCATTGCTGGGCTTTGCACAGCACACGTTTGATGTCCCGATAACAGCGGAAGTCGATAATATAATAATCCAGGCAAAACCGGATGTTTTTATCTACGAAAACAATTCCTGCATAAACTGCGGGTACTGCGTGAAGGTGTGCCCAATGGGGCTTATGCCCAACGAGTTGAGCAGGCTGTGCGAGTATGAAAATTTCGAAGCCGCTGAGAGACAATTTCTTTTCCACTGCATTGAATGCGGCCTATGTGCTTATATATGCCCGGCAAGAAGGCCCATGGTGCAACTAATGCGTTTTGGGAAAAGGGAGATCGGTAAATTGAGAGAGGCTTCACAGGAACAATAGCATAAAAAGGGACGAAATATGAAAAGGCCACAATTACACGTCTCAGCATCACCCCACCTTCATTCTGGAATAACTGTGAATTGTATTATGCGTGATTTCATCCTGGCCCTGTTGCCTGCAGTGTTTGCTGGCTGGTTTTATTTCGGATGGCGGGCCTTGCTCGTTTTGATTATCTCCATAGCAGCCGCAATGGCAACCGAGCTGCTGTGGGACAAGCTGGTAGGAAGGCCCGTGGGACTAAGGAACGGGAGTGCAATATTTACCGGTCTTGTGCTAGGGCTCCTGCTTTCCAACCAGGTGCCATGGTGGATCCCAGTGGTGGGCGCCCTAGTGGCCATAGTCGCAGGCAAGGAGCTATTTGGGGGACTAGGCAACCACCCCTTTAACTCCTCTTTAGTGGGTTGGGCCTTCTTGGCCATATCCTATAAGGACATCCTTGAGAACTACCCCACGCCTGAGCCCAAGTTTTTGCTTGAGGCCGGGGAATTCCTGGTAGACCCGGCAATTTATGCCCTCAAAGACGGAGGGGTAGATGCCATAATCGATGTACCCTGGAAGGACTTCGTTTTGGGAAATGTACCAGGGGAGATAGGCACGATCTGTGTGATAGCCATCTTGCTGGGCGGGGCATACTTGCTATACCGCAGGGTATTGACCTGGCACATCCCTATCTCCTTTATTGCAACGGTATGGGTCTTTGGCTATGTTACCTCAATCGTAGACCCTGATACCTATGCGAGCGGTACCTTCCACGTTTTGGGTGGATGGACCCTGTTCGCTGCCTTCTTCTTAGCACCGGAATTCGGGACCGCACCTGTAACCTTCGGAGGTAAGATAGCGTATGGAATAGGTTGCGGCCTGCTTACCATGATAATTAGGATATGGGGTACGTACAACGAGGGCGTACCTTTCGCCATTTTGCTTATGAATTCTGTAACGCCACTGCTTGACAAAATTAGGCCTAGAGTTGTCGGGAGGGTAAAAGAAATTGCGTGAGTTATTCCGAATGGTATTTGTCCTAACAGCCATCTGTGCCGGAGCTGCGCTGGTCCTAGCCTATGCCAATAAGGCCACACAGCCGGCCAGGGAATACCAGCTTCTCAAATATGTTCAGGGGCCATCCGTTAAAAAGGTATTAAAGGGATATGACAACGACCCAATCAAGGACGTGATCGAGGTCTCCATGGGAAAGGACGAAAAGGGCCAGCCCATTAATATAAAGATATTCCCGGGGAAGAAGGGTGGAAAGATGATAGGACTGGCCTATTCATCAAGTGCTCAAGGATATCACGGACAAATCGAGGTTATGGTAGGCGTGGATATGAATGGAACCATTACGGGTATAAGTATCATGCGCCACTCGGAGACCCCGGGCTTGGGTGCGAGGGTTGTGGAACCAGCCTTTACCAACCAGTTTGCCGGGATGAAGCTCTCCGGACAACTCAATCTTTCTGCTCGCGGAGGCAAAATTGATGGGGTAAGTGGAGCCAGCTTCTCCAGTCAAGGTGTTGTATCGGCGGTTCGCAAGGCCCTTCAACTTTTCCCCAAGGTAAAGAAGGAGGTCAGCTAGGTATGGCAGCAGTAGTGCGGGAATTTACCAAAGGCCTATGGAAAGAAGTGCCACCATTTCGGCTCGTTCTGGGCCTGTGTCCTACCCTAGCGGTGACCACCGCAGCAAAAAACGGCATCGGAATGGGCCTTGCCACCACATTTGTGTTGGTGTGCTCTAACCTTATAATCTCAATCCTTCGCAACGCCATTCCCAAAAAGGTCAGGATTGCTGCTTTTATAGTTGTCATTGCCTCATTCGTGGTAATAGTAGAACTCATGATGCAGGCATATTTCTATCCCCTGTATAAGATCCTCGGGATATTTATACCACTTATCGTGGTTAACTGTATTATTCTGGGGAGGGCAGAGGCCTTTGCCTCCAAGAATTCTGTGCTACCCTCCATTGCCGATGGCCTTGGCATGGGACTGGGCTTTACCATGTCCCTTACCCTGTTGGGAGCAATAAGGGAGATATTGGGTAATGGGACGGTTTTCGGGATCCACATAATGTGGGAATCCTTCCAACCCTTCGGCATTATGCTTAAGCCCCCAGGGGCCTTTATTTGCCTGGGTCTCATCTTGTCAATTATGAATTGGATTAGCTCCAGACAGAGGAGTCATTAGCAATGTCTGAGTATCTCCTTTTGATTGTAAGCGCGATATTTGTAAATAATATTATTCTAGCAAGATATCTGGGTAATTGCCCGTTCCTTGGGACATCCAACAGGATGGACACGGCTATAGGCATGGCCATGGCGGTCGTGTTTGTCATCACATTGTCCAGTGCCACCACCTGGATCGTTCAGGAATATATTCTAAAGCCTTTTGATTTGGAGTACCTCCAAACCATCGCCTTTATATTGGTCATCGCCTCGCTGGTTCAGTTGGTGGAGATGTTCTTGCAGAAGTCCATACCTGGCCTATATCGTGCATTAGGCATTTTCCTACCCCTGATCACTACCAACTGCGCGGTTCTGGGGGTGGCTGTCCTATCCGTGGAAAGCCACATGAGCTTCATTAAGACTCTGGTATTTGCTTTTGCATCTTCAGTGGGCTATGGAATGGCCCTGGTTATACTGACCGGCATACGAGAGCGATCCGCCACTTCTCCAATACCTGTACACCTTCGAGGTACGCCATTGGGACTTATTACGGTGGCTTTACTGGCATTGGCCTTTTTGGGCTTTGCGGGGATGGTAAAGTAGCGAAACTGGTGATTTTAAATGTTGATCTACAGATATATGGAATAGAGGTGTAAGATCCATGCTGGAAGCAGTCTTGGCTGTAGGCGGAATCGGATTAATAGCAGGCCTTGGCCTGGCTATTGCATCAAAGATATTTTATGTATACGTTGACCCCAAGGTGGAGGAAATAGAGGAGGCACTGCCTGGGGCAAACTGTGGAGGCTGCGGGTATCCAGGGTGCAGCGGATCTGCAGCAGCCATTGCGGCTGGTAAGGCCCCACCCAATGTGTGTGTGGCCTCTGGTCCAGATGTCCATAAGAAGATAGCCGCTATCCTGGGGGTTGAGGTTAAGGAGACAGAGCCGGACATTGCAAGGCCCGGGTGCTACTACGGTGTTGAAAAGGCGGACCTCAAGTTCATTTACAATGGAATTGAAGACTGCAGGGCAGCAATGTTGCTCAATGGAGGCTCCAAGGTATGCCCAATAGGTTGTCTGGGCCTGGGTACCTGCGTTCGGGCATGTCCTTTTGGCGCCCTTTCCATGGGCCCTGATAACCTTCCTGTGGTTGACCCGGAGCTGTGTACCGGATGCGGTACCTGCGAGAGGGTATGCCCGAGGCATATAATTACCCTTACATCCAATTCAAGGAGAATCCAGCGGGAATACACCACCGACCAGTGTACTGCTCCCTGCCAGCGCGCCTGTCCGGCCGGGATTGATATCCCCCTTTATATTCAGGCTATCCGCGAGGGTAGATATTTAGAGGCTGTCCGGATCATAAAAGAAACGAATCCCTTCCCCCTTGTGTGTGGCAGGATATGCGTGCAACCGTGCGAGTCAGTATGCAGAAGAAACCTGGTAGACGAGCCGGTAGCCATTAACAACCTCAAAAGGTTTGTCGCAGACTACGAAATGAACTCCGGTCAAAGGATCCAAATACCCCGTGCTCCGTCTACGGAGCTGAAGGTGGCTGTTATCGGGGGAGGCGCAGAGGGCCTCACCGCGGCTTATTACCTCAATAGGCTCGGTAATGATGTGGCCCTTTATGAGGCATCCCCTGTGCTGGGGGGCCTTTTGAGGGTGGGGCTGCCGGAAAACAGGTTGCCAGGAAAGGTACTGGATTGGGAAATAGAGGGGATCCTTGAGGCCGGCGTTGATGCCAAACTTGAACAAAAATTGGGCCGCGATATAACCGTGCCCTCCCTGTTGAAAGAGGGTTACTCCGCCGTGGTTATTGCAACTGGCGGCTGGGATACCCATGTGGCACAACGCTCTGAGGACATGACAACTCAACCACTTCCTGGCGTCGGTCTGCTAATAGATTTCATGTTAGAACAAAATGGTGGGTCATCGGCTTTGGTAGGAGACTATGTAATGATACTGGGGGGTGGAAAGGCCGCTGTTCAAGCTGCAACCAAGCTGCTCCAGTCAGGTGCCAAGGCCGTTTACATTGTCTACCGGGCCTCACACCAAAAGGTTGGTATTTCACAATCTGAACTCCAGGAGGCAAAGGCTAAAGGAGTGCAGTTTATGTTCAGGGCTGCACTTTACAAGATGTCCGGGCAGGATGAAAAACTAACCCATGTGGAAATAGCCCGGCTGGATGAGAAAGGAAATATTTCCAGTAAGGAAGAGGTGTTGGTTGACTCACTGCTCTTAGGGGTAGGCAGATTTCCAGAACTCATCTACGTTCCCCGAACCGCCCAAACAGATGAACCCGGGGCCCCTGCGGATGAGTCGGTCCTTTGGGAGACCGTAGTCCCCTACGCCGGACCCTCAGCCAAGGAGGAAGTTGGTATTTTCCGCCCTGGTGAAACCCACAGTGATTACAGGGCAGTGGTAGAAGCAATAGGGGCTGGAAGGCGAGCTGCCAACTCCACCCATAAATTTTTGAGTGGTGAGCAGGTCCAGGCCCCTCCCAACATGATACGTAAGTATACTACGGTTCTCAATTTAAATCAGATCGAGCCAATACCCAGTATTCCAAGGCACAAGATGCCCGAACTCCCCCTTGAGGACAGGATATTGAACCCTGACGCTGAAATTACCCTAGGTTACTCTGAGGAGCAGGCCCTAGAAGAAGCAAAAAGGTGCCTACGTTGTGGCCTCATTTGTTATCGGAGGCCTGAGGCAGGCGGGCAGAATTAGAAAGGATTCTTGTGACCCGCGGGGTATAGGCTTCGCTAGACATAGCAAATTTGTCCATTTTCTTGAGTACCCAGAAAGTTAGCCCCATTGCTATTCCGCCTATCACGATGGAAGCAATGGGAGGAGCCATGCCTATAGCTGGCGCCATAACATTGCCTACACAGGCACCTAAAACAAGCACAACCACAGGAATGAAATAAACGAAAAGAGAGAGTTTCAATAAGGACCTCCCTGGAACGCTCACTTCAACTCGATCGCCCTCTTTTGCCTTCAGCTCGTTTATCACCTCAACTTCTACTTCTTTTCCCTCAAAAATGTCGCATGCACCCCGTGAGTCACAGTGTTCGCACGCCGCATGTCTCTGGACCTTTATTATCGCCTTACCAGGAAAGACCTTCTGAACTGTCCCTTCTTCCCTAACCATATGCCCTCCATTAAACGCATTTTCACACATTTAAGTGGCATTTTCAACTTGATAATACCTCCAGCCAAAGGTAGATTTGCAGGGCATGGCTTGGGGATGAAAGGGTTAGGGAAGGTATCGACTTGAACTGGAAACCTCTAATACCTAAAGAGGAGATATCCAAGCGTATCCGGGCGCTTCAGACAAGAATGCAGATTGCTAACCTAGAAGCAGCACTTATAGCCCAAAGGGTAGATCTTCTTTACTTCACCGGCACTGCACAAAACGCATACCTTTTCATACCTGCAGAGGGTAACCCTATCCTTATGGTAAAAAAATACTATCCCAGGGCAAGGCAGGAATCAGGTATTGAAATTATACTTCGCCTCGATTCAGTAAAACAGATTCCTGATACAATAAAAGCTACATACGGCAATTTGCCTCACACTCTAGGTTTGGAGCTGGACGTCTTGCCATATCGCGAGGCCAGTTTTTACCAGTCCATGTTCCGCGATTGCCATATCGAGGATCTGTCAGCATTAATTATCGAACAAAGACGCATAAAAAGCCAGTGGGAAATTGATCAGTTAAAGATGGCCGCCTCTAGCTCCGCGCAATGCTTTGAATTTGCCCTTGGTCTTCTTACTCGCGAGATGACCCCTATTCAACTCGCTTCGACTATTCAAAAACATGCGCGCAAACTTGGTCATGCCGCTAAGCTCAGGCTCAGGCACCACTACGAGAAGGCGCTCCCATTCAACGTTAGGGTATGGCCACTTACCAGGTTAACGCCACCTCAAATTGGTACTGACTGCATTTTACAGGTGGATATCAGGTGGATGTTCAATGGTTATCACCTTGATGAAACAAGGCTATTTGCTATTGGAAAACCGGCTTCGGATGTAGTCCAAGTCTCTCAAGCCCTTCTTGAAATGCATAATTACATAATTGATCAGGCAAGACCCGGTAGATCCGCTGCGTCGCTCTATGGAGATGTTAAAAAAATGGCCAATTCCTTGGGCTACGGTGACTCGATGGTGGGCCTAGATTTCATGGACCGCCCTTCCCTTGCTGGCCCTCTCGGCCATGGGATTGGCCTGGAGCTTTTTGAGGCCCCTTGGATAAATGGAATGGATAAGACCGTGCTAATGCCAGGTATGATCCTGACCGTAAAACCCGCTATCCTGGCCAGGCCCGGACTTATCCTCTACATGGCATCAGTAATAAAAATAACAGGGGACAGAAGTGAACTGATTAGCAATGTTCCTGCGATGATCTTTGAGAAATCATGAAGTAGGACTGGACAGTATTTGTATAGCTTCCTTGAGATCTTGCTTGATGGACTTTAGAAAAGATTTATCCATGCGCATTGGTGCTTTTTTCACCTGTTTTAGGCGCCTTTTTGCCCCCTCGATGGTCATTCGTTCTTCGTAAAGCAGCCTCTTTATTTCAAGGATAAGTTCCAGATCCTTGCGTTCGTAAGTTCTTTGATTAGAATCAGCCCTCTTTGGTCTTATCTGCGGGAATTCCTTTTCCCAGTATCTAAGGACATATGGCTCAACCCCAATAATCCTGCTGGCCTCTCCTATTCTGAAGTACCTTTTGTTATCAGGGATTTGGACCACGGTGACCTCCATCACCTTTATCTGAGCCGCCCTCCAGTCTGCTCCCGGATCCTATCAATAATTCGCTCATGAAGGATGTTTACTTCTTCTCCGTCCAGAGTCCGCTCTGTTGACCGATAGCAAATTCGGAAGCCCAAGGCCTTTTCATTGGGAGATATGCCTTTTCCTTCATACACGTCAAAGATCTCTATTGATTCAATTAGTCTTCCACCTTCTTCTTTTATGAGTCTTTCTATTGCCAGGCTCTCAATATCCTTAGCAACCACAATGGATATGTCTCTATGTACAGCAGGGAACCGTGCAAAAGGAGTAAATTTTTTATCGGTTGTCATCACTGATCGTACGGCATCTACATGCAATTCAAAGGCAAAAAAATCAGATTTTCCGAGGTCAAGCCTCTCCTTTACATCATTGTGTAGCACACCCACATGGCCCAAAACAGCGTCGCCTACCTCAATATCCGCCGAGGCCTCTGGATTGTATGCTGGAAACTCAGCTACTCCCTTGAATCTAAATCCTTCCACGCCAAGGTTTTCCAGCAGCGCTTCCACTGCTCCCTTTATGTCATAAAAATCGGCTTTCCTCTCCTCTGTATACCATTTTTTGAGGCTCACTGGGCCGCTCAGCAATGCTGCAACCTGGTATTTTTCCTCAGGCAAATCCTTTGTTCCTTTACTAAAAAATACTCTCCCCCACTCGAACAATTTAAGGCTCTTTTCTCCGTAAGACAGGTTCTGTTTTGCAGCTACCAAAAGTCCAGGAAGCAATGAGGTCCTCATCACTGACTGCTCGAGTGTCAAAGGATTCAGCAACCGTACAAAGTTCATAAGGGGCTCACCAGGGGCAGCGCCCAGGGCTTCCACAACTCTTGGTGAAATAAAGCCATAAGTAATAACCTCGGTGTAGCCCATAGATGCCATAACCCATCTCACGCGATCAGACAGATCTAGCTCCCAATACCGCTCCTCTTCTGATGCCCTTACGGATGGAGTTCTAACAGGAATGTTTTGATATCCACCCATCCGCGCAACTTCTTCTATCAAATCTATTTCCCTGAGAATATCGACCCTGTAGGTTGGAGCTACAACCTGGAGGGTATCTTCCCCTTTTGACTCAACCTCCATTTCTAGGGACCTGAGACACCTCGCCACATCTGATGCGTTAAAACCGGTGCCAAGTACTTTGTTAGTCTCGCTGATCCTCAGCTCAATTACAGGCTGCTCTCTCCTCTCAGGGTACTCGTCCAATATGCCCTTTGCGACCTTCCCTCCTGCAATCTCCTGAATCAGATAAGCCGCCCTGTCTGCTGCTCGTACAACACCGCCTATATCCGCGCCTCTTTCAAACCTGTACGAAGCCTCTGTACTCAGCCCAAGATGTTTTGCGCCTCGGCGAATGGTTCTGGGGTCAAAGAACGCACTTTCTAGCAATACATGCTGAGTGCCCTCAAAGATCTCGGAATTCAGTCCTCCCATAATCCCTGCTATCGCCACGGGGCGCTCTGCGTCGCATATGAGTAAGACCTCTTCACTGAGCTCCCTGGTCTGTCCATCAAGGGTTGTAAATCTCTCGCCAGCCTCAGCCCTCCTGACCTCTATCTTGTGTCCCCTGAGTCTGTCATAATCAAAGGCATGCAAGGGCTGGCCAAGTTCGAGAAGTACATAATTAGTGACATCCACAACATTGTTGATACTGCGAATACCGCCCAAATGTAACCTATATCTCATCCAGAACGGGGATGGCCCAAGCCTAGCCCCTTGGATTACACGGGCTACGTACCTTGGGCAGCCCTTGGGATCCAAAAGGGATATACTGGCAAGACTCTCGACATCAGGCCCTTCCTCCCTTGGCTTACTGCTCGGCATTCGGATCTCACCACCGGTTACCGCGGCTATCTCTCGGGCAATACCTATAACAGATGCACAGTCTGGCCTGTTGGGAGTTATGCCTATCTCCATTATCCAGTCGTCTCGGGGCATAAGTTCGGAAAGCTCAGTACCGGTCGGCCAGTCGTGGTCAAGGATCATTATGCCGCTATGATCATCAGTAAGACCCAACTCATCTTCTGCTAACAGGACACCAGCCGATATTACCCCTCTTATCTTGCCTTCTCTGACTTTTCTGCCGTCCGCCAGCACCGCCCCAGGTAAGGCCAACGGTGCCTTCATCCCCGCTTCAGTATTGGGTGCTCCACACACAACTTGAATAGATTTCTTCCCAGCATCAACATCACACACAAAAAGTCTGTCTGCCTCAGGGTGCTGACGAACTTCCTTAATCAAGCCGACCACGATTTTATCAAAACGCAGGTCCAATGGATCAATGGTCTCAACCTCAAGGCCTGTCATGGTAAGCATATGGGCGAGCTCATGAACATCCATTTGAATGTCCACAAATTCCTTCAGCCAATGAAGATTAGTTTTCATAACCTAGTTTCAGCTCCACATAGTCCAAGAATGGAAACCAAACATTCCATTCTTCCAACATTACAGCATTCCGGGTGCACATTTGTTATTCAAAGCATTACAAAACTGTCCACAATTGGAGGAAATCATCTGGACCCTAAAACTGCCTCAAGAACCTCATCTCATTCTTGAAAAACATCTGGATATCGTCAATACCATACCTGAGCATTGCGATGCGCTCAATCCCCATTCCAAAGGCAAAACCCGTATATACTTCGGGATCATAGTCAACAAATCCGTACACAGCGGGATCTACCATTCCCGAGCCCAAAATCTCAAGCCACCCTGTCTGGCCACATGTTCTGCAGCCCGCTCCCCCACACAGTACGCACTGGATATCCACCTCTGCACTAGGTTCGGTGAATGGGAAAAAGCTGGGCCTGAATCTTACGCCCGTCTCCTTGCCAAACATCTGGTGCACAAAACTAATGAGAGTGCCTTTCAAATCGGCAAAGCTCACCCCTTTGTCCACCAGCAAGCCTTCCACCTGATGGAACATCGGTGTGTGAGACACATCAGAGTCTCTCCTGTACACTTTTCCAGGCGCTATGATGCTGACCGGAGGCTTTTGGGCCTCCATTACCCTTATTTGGATCGGAGAGGTGTGCGTACGGAGAAGAAGGGTGTCAGAAATGTAGAAAGTATCCTGCATGTCTCTAGCAGGATGATCTTTTGGAATGTTCAATGCCTCGAAATTATAATAATCAAGCTCGACATTAGGGCCCTTAACTACCCTAAATCCCATCCGTTGAAAAATGTCACATACGTCATTTATAGTTTGAGTTATGGGATGCAGGTGCCCCAGTTCTGGCTTTCGCCCGGGTAAGGTTACATCTATCCCTCTGAAGGCCCTTTGTCCCTGTTCCTCGATCCTATTTTTCAGGGCCTCGAACTTTTCCGTCAATTTTTTCTTGAGCAGATTTGCCTCTCGGCCCACCTCTGGCCTTTCTTCAGGAGGCAACTTACCCAAATTGCGCATCAGTGCTGTTACCAGGCCCTTCTTACCCAAATAGGTGACCCTGAATTTTTCAAGCGCAACACCATCATTTACTGCCTCCAGATCCTTCAAGGCCCGAGCTTCTAATTCCTTAATTTGATCTCTCATTTCCCATTCCCTGGTATGACTGGATGCGTTTGACGCAGTTCTGCGTATTCCACCCTATTGTGAAATACGCCATAGCTCGAGGGAGTAGTGTAACATGGACAGCAGGTCGCAAATTAGGCTTGCTGAGCCATTGCGGCGACTTGTGAAAATGCTGCGGGATCTCTTACGGCCATATCAGCAAGTACCTTACGATCAAGCAAAACACCTGCTTTCCTCAGGCCACCCATCAACTTGCTATAACTCATACCTTGCTCTCTGGCAGCGGCATTAATCCGTACTATCCAAAGGCGCCTGAATTCTCTCTTGCGATTTTTTCTATCTCGGTACGCGTACATGCCCGCCCTTTTCACAGCAATACTGGCTGATTTAAATTGCTTGCTGTGAGCGCCCCTGTAACCTTTTGCTGCCTTCAGCACCTTCTTCCGCCGTCTTCTGGCCTTAAATCCTCTCTTAACCCTTGGCATAGCTGAACCTCACTTTAGATATACCGTTATAAGCCCTTATGGAGGGAAATTTTTTCGCTAAAATATGTTACTGACCTACATGGTACACACCATTACAGGTACGGCAATAATCTGGCCACCTGTCTCTCATTGGTGCTATCCAATATTGTAGCTTTCCGCAAGTTCCGCTTGCGTTTCGAATTTTTCTTGGTAAGGATGTGGCTGGCATATGCCTTCCTTCTCCTTACTTTTCCTGTGCCTGTGATCTTGAATCGCTTTGCAGCGGCACGCTTTGTCTTAAGTTTCGGCATCTTGTCCTCCAACGAAATTTCTCATTATCTCGGTAGCCTTGGACCCCAGTCTCGGCAAAGACTCGACTACTATCGGGTGAAGCCGATAACTTGCCAGGCTGACATGGCTTTGTCCCGATCTACATTCGATATTCCTTGTTCTACACTCTGCGGTTTTCAGCCCCTTTGGGGCATACTTAAGTCCTTCGGCTAAAGGCTCGCCTGCTGTAGGCACTCAGGCAGGCGTTTTTCTCCTATTGCCCGGGACAATAAGAGCAGTCCCACAGTTGGTCCTTGTTAGCTTTGAAAAAAATCCAACAGGGCATCAATCCTTTTTACTGGAAGATATCCTGCCTTACTTGGGAATTAGCACCATACTAACTGTGTTTCTTCCCTCCTGCCTTGGGGCCTGCTCTATGGTCCCCTTCTCTTCCACCTGCTCGGCCACCCTTTTGAGAAGCTGATACCCCATATCCATGTAAGCCATTTCTCTTCCCCGAAAAAACACCACGACCTTGACCCTATGCCTTTTTTCGAGAAATTTGACGATGTTTCGTATCTTAAAATTCAAATCATGCTCATCAGTATGGGGCCGGAGCTTAACCTCCTTTACCTGAAAGGCCTTGCTCTTTTTCCGTGCTTCCTGAAGCTTCTTGCTGGCCTGATACTTAAATTTTCCATAGTCCATTATCCGGCAGACTGGAGGGTCTGACTTAGGGGAAACCTCCACCAAATCCAACCCTTCGTCCCTTGCAACCCGCAGAGCCTCTTGCACGGGCAATATTCCAAGTTGCTGACCTTCCACGGAAATCAATCTAACATTTCGGGCCCTTATTTGTTCATTAACCCTTACGTCAGTTTGCTGCTTTGCTATGGCTTACCTCCTTTTGCTACAATCTTCTTTAACTCGTTCAACAAAATCCCCTACACTCATCATGGGCAAGTTCTCACCAGTCCTAAGTCTGGGGGTGATCCTTTCCTGATCAACCTCTTTATCGCCGATGATAAGCATGTACGGAATCTTCCTGAGTTGAGCTTCCCTTACCTTTAGCCCCAGCTTTTCGTTTCTAAAATCCGCCTCTATTCGAACACCCTCTCCCTCAAGTTTATCCATCACCTTTTCGGCATAAGGAATATGCCGGTCTGTTACAGTAAGAAGTATCGCTTGCACAGGAGCAAGCCATACGGGAAATGCTCCCGCATAATGTTCTATCAAAATTCCGATAAACCTTTCTATTGCGCCCAAAATCACGCGGTGTATCATGGCTGGGCGGTGTTTTTCCCCATCTTTTCCAATGTAATAAAGATCAAATCGTTCAGGGAGTGTAAAATCGCATTGAATTGTAGCACATTGCCATTTTCTCCCTAAAGCATCTCTCAATTTTACATCTATCTTAGGCCCGTAAAAGGCGCCGTCGCCCTCATTAATGTCATAAGGAAGGTTATTATCCTCCATGGCCTTTATAAGGGCCCGTGTCGCATTTTCCCAATCTTCATCTGAGCCGATGGATTTCTCTGGCCTTGTGCTTATCTCCAAGTCATAGTCGAAATTGAATATCGCCATCATATCTTTCACAAAGTCCAGAACCCCTTTTATCTCTGAGTTCAGTTGCTCAGGGGTGCATATAATGTGCGCGTCATCCTGGGTAAACTCTCTAACCCTCAGAAGCCCATGCAATACACCCGAGCGTTCATGACGGTGCACGATGCCCAATTCGAAATACCGCTTTGGCAAGTCCCTGTAACTCCGAATCTTTGAGCGGTAAATCATCATATGAGCGAGGCAGTTCATAGGTTTTATGCCATAGGACTGCTCATCAATAAGTGTAAAGTACATATTTTCTCTATAGTTCTCGAAATGCCCGGATTTTTTCCACAGCTCTGTCTTGAGTAACTGAGGGCCTCGTACTATTTCATAGCCTCGTTTTAGATGCTCCTTTACCTCGAAGTCTTCCAGAATGTATCGGAGCATTGCTCCCTTAGGGTGCCACACTACCATCCCCGCGCCGATCTCTTCGTACGTATTAAACAATTCCAGTTGAGGCCCCAGCCTGACATGATTCCTTTTGCGCGCTTCTTCCAGTCTCTGCAAGTAGGCCTTAAGCTCCTTCCTATTGGGAAAAGCAACACCGTATATCCGGCTCAGCATCTCACGTCTTTCATCGCCCCGCCAATATGCGCCCGCAACCTTTGTCAGCTTATAGGCCTTTATCTTTCCAGTGGATGGAATATGGGGACCTCTACATAAATCAGTAAAGCTACCTTGGGTATAAAGAGAAACCCCATCGTCGTCGATGTCCTGCAGTAGTTCGAGCTTATACTTTTCCCCCTGTTGTTCAAAAAAACGAACAGCCTCTTCCTTGCTTACCTCTTTGCGCTGGAAGGGATAGTCAGCCTTGATGATCTCGGCCATTTTCTCTTCGATCTTTGGGAGATCTTCTTCCCTGAAGGGACGCTCATAGTCAAAGTCATAATAAAACCCATCTTCAATAGCAGGACCTATCGTCACCTTAACCCCGGGAAACAGTTCTTTGACCGCCATTGCCATGACGTGAGAAGTGCTATGCCGCAGTATTTCAAGCCCCTCAGGAGAGTCAACGTAAATGGGTTCCAGCTCGGCAGCCCCATCCAAAGGAACGCCTATGTCACGGACTTCCCCGTTCAACCGGACCGCTACCACGTCTTCAATTCTTTTAACTTTGAGCTGCTTAAGAGCATCAAACGCAGTAAGAGATTCGGCCTCAATGACCTCGGGCTCTCTGTCTTTCAGTTTTATCTGGTACTCCTTCATTGCGGCCATGCGTAAAGAAAATAAGGCATCTGAGTGAACCTACTCTTTACGTCAGATGCCTCTCAAAACAAAGTTTTTGCTGGAATAAAGATAAACAAATCCAATTTGTTAAACAGGTCTTCTCCTTGGATTACCGTATTAAGCTTAATAGTATTTGCCAAAACCCCTCTGCACACACGTAAAACTAGTTTCTTATAGTTGACAACTTGAAGAAATGCAAGAAAAAAATGGGCAAACCCTCCAACGTACCGGTCAAAAAAGGGACGAAAAAATAGGCCGCCATAGTGGCAGCCCGATTGATTCTCACTGGTAGGCGCGATGGGATTTGAACCCATGACCACTACCGCGTCAAGGTAACATAAGCCGGATTATTATCTATGATTTCGGAAGCTTAGCCTTCTTTCTTTTGGCTATATTTTCCATGTATAGTCACAGCAACTTCTCCAGTATAGTAACCATTATAGCACGTACTTCACTCAAAGTGGAAGCAGAATTTATATTATTAATCAGGTCCTTTTTTAACTGGAGGTGGTTGATCTTTGAAGGCTCTGGGTCTGGTGGTTCAGGATTGTTACCTTTCTTCAGCCACTCCTGATATTCCCGCCAATCCCTGTTACGTGGATCAGGGGGGATGC
>DQZA01000022.1 GCA_011042035.1 Desulfobacteraceae bacterium | reverse complement strand
GGCACCAGCTTTCCGCCCTTATAGACCATCCTTTGATAGTAATCCGTTACCTGCATGCCGTCCTTATCAAAGGTCTTGTCTCCGGTAACACCCCTGTAGATCTTGCTTACTTCGTAAAGGGCCTGGGCTATGGCGTCGGTGTTGGCACATCCCGACATGTTGAGGGCCAGCGCAGCTACCCAGGTGGCGTCATAGGCATAGGCTCCGAAAGCAGTCTGTTTAGCGTTCTTGCCGAATTTCTTTGCATACGCTGCACGGTAGGCCTTATACCTCGAGCCACCAGCAGGCCCTATCACCAAGCCCCTAATACCCTCGGCCGTCTCTGGAATGACTTCGTTACTCCACATTGTCATGTAGTCCGCATACCATGCTATACGAGGCTTCAGGCCCATTTCATATGCCTGTTTCAGGATTAGTTTGCTCTCTGTACCATATGCTGTAAAGAACACCACATCAGGATTGCCTGAGAACACTCTTTGCAACTCGGCCCGGTAGTCGGACTTCTTTTCATCGTATCTGACACCAACCAGCCATTTCTTGCCAGCCTTTTCAACGGTCTTCTTGGTCCAGATTTCAATGCCTATTCCAAAAGGATTGTTTACTGTAATGGATGCAAAAGTCTTGGCACCACTCTCCAAGGCAAACTCTGCCAGCTTGGAGCCCATAACTTCGTCAAGGCCCATGACATTGAAGAAGTAAGGGCCAATCTCTCTCAGTTTAGGGGAGGTAGAAGCCTCTGAGATCTGGATGACCTTCTTGGAGTTAGTCCACTGCCCAGTGGGGAGGCTTACACCACTCGAGTAGGCGCCAAGAATAAGGGGCACCTTGTTTATCTCTACCAACTTGTGAACAGCGGCCATGCCGCCCTTGGCACTTGATTCTGTATCTTCCCACAAGATCTTCAGGGGTTTTCCACATATGCCTCCCGCGTTATTAATCTCTTCTAGGGCCAATTGTTCACCCCTTTTCATGTCTTGGCCCTGAATAGCACTTGACCCTGTCAAGGGGCAGATGGACCCGATAACAACTTCATCCGCTGCGGTTGACAATGCGGGCGTGCCCACAACCATCAAGGCCCCAAGAAACATAATGGCTGCAACTGCGCATATAACTCTTTTCATTTCTAGCCTCCTTTCGCTCAAGATGTTCTCTGATGAAGAAACAAATCCACTGAATCCTGTACCCTTTCCGGTTGGCCGCCGTTGAGGTGGTGGCGCATGGAAAGA
This sequence comes from Desulfobacteraceae bacterium, assembly GCA_011042035.1. Lineage (GTDB taxonomy): Bacteria > Desulfobacterota > DSM-4660 > Desulfatiglandales > Desulfatiglandaceae > B111-G9. The sequence continues at coordinate 15,890 of DQZA01000022.1, read as the reverse complement.
ATGCTGCATCACCTCCTTTCCGCCAAATTATTATCCACCCAAATAGGCTTCTTTGATTTTGGGATTGGACAATATATTTTGTGCTTCGTCCTCAAACTCGTTTTTTCCCATTACCAGCACGTAGCACCTGTCAGATATACTCAGAGACTGGTAGGCGTCTTGCTCTATGATGATTATAGATTTTTCAAGTCTGCCGTGCATATCAGCAATGGTCATAAAGACTTCCTCAGAGGCCTTTGGAGAAAGACCTGCTGAAGGTTCATCCAATAACAGAAGCTCTGGATCGGTCATGAGTGCTCGAGCCATTCCCAGCATCTGCCTTTGTCCCCCACTCAATGTGCCTGCCTTTGCGCTTAATTTTTGCTTCAGGATTGGGAATAGTTCAAAAACCCTGCCCATTCTTTCTTTGATGGTGTCTTTTCCCTGGGTGAAGCCCCCCATTTGCAAATTTTCAAGTACACTCAAGGAAGGAAACACATTCCCAAGCTGGGGTACATAGCCGAAACCTTTCTTTACCTTTTGGTAAGGCTTGAGATGGGTGATATCCTCACCTTTCCATATTACTTTGCCGTCAAAGATGTTGATATACCCCATCAGGGCCTTAAGCAGGGTGGATTTTCCGGCCCCGTTTGGTCCGATAATCGTCACGACCTCCTTATGTTCCAAGTGTATTGAAACACCATGGAGTATCTCAGATTTGTGGTAACCCGCTACTATATTCTTAGCTTCCAGTATCTTCATGGAACAACTGTTTCTTTGAGCTGCCTGAGAGATATGCCTCAAGCACCTTTTCGTTGTTTTGGATCTCTTTAGGAGTACCCTCAGCTATTTTTATACCGGAGTCAAGCACTATCACCTTGTCGCATATTCGGCTGATTACCCTCATGTTGTGTTCTACCAGTAAAATGGTTTTTCCTCTCTCATCTCTAAGCCTCTGTATGGCTTCGACAAGATCATTGATGAGCGTTGGGTTAACCCCTGCAGTTGGCTCGTCCAACAATATCAAATCTGGGTCAAACAGAAGAATTCTGGCCAACGAAAGGAGCTTCCTTTGTCCTCCTGACAGATTGCCGGCATACTCGTTGCGCAAGTGGTTCAATTGAACGAGGTTGAGCACCTCATCGATTTTTTTCAGGAATTCCCCTGTTTCCTGTTTTATCTTTGTGCCTTTGAAGAAGACATTGAAGATTTTCTCCCCCGTCTGATCCTTCGGGGCAAGGAGCAAGTTTTCCACTACGGTCATCTTTTCAGGGGCTTCTGCTATCTGGAATGTTCTTCCTATTCCACCTCTTGCTATTTCAAATGGCTTGAGATTTCCTATCTTCTGCCCCTCAAAGTAAACTTCTCCACCGTCCTTACTGTAAAAGCCAGATATAACGTTAAAACAGGTGCTTTTGCCAGAGCCGTTGGGGCCGATTAATCCGGTGATGCTTTGTTTTTCAACAGTGAAGCTCACACCGGCCAGGGCCTGAATACCGCCAAAGCTTTTATATAGATCCACAACCTTTAACATAATCTGCCTGCGTCCTGTTCCGTTTTCCTGCCTGCTGCAGGCAGGACTACCCGCATTACCTGGTGCAACCGGTCCTTTCGCAATCGACATTCGTTATTCGGTATTCATTTTTTATCGTCCCTAATCCCTGATCCCTAAATTCGCAATCCCTCAATTCTTCAATCTTTTCCCAGTATTCCATTATTCCATTATCCCATTTAGTACACGGGTTTCTTTTCCTTTATTATACCTTCCTTCATAAATAACATCACCAGTACGATTAGTATCCCGATAGCCACCATCCGGAGGCTGGCAAGGGTAACCTCTTCAACAGGTATATAGTCTTTGAGGTATCGAGTAGAATGATAAAAAATGATTATAATAACTGCGCCAAGAATAGCGCCTTTATTATTGCCTTTACCCCCAACAATCACCATAGCCCACACGATAAATGTCTCCAGAGGCAAGAACTGTCTTGGGCTTATGAAACCGTAATAGTGGGCCCAGAGACACCCGGCCAACCCACCAAACATGCCTCCTACCGCCATTGTTTTGAGGCGAAATCTTTTTACGTCCTTTCCCATGGCTTGGGCAAGCCTGTCTTCACCTTCGCGTATGCTCTTCAGTACTATCCCGTAAGGGGACCGGGTTAGCTTGTTAATAATCAGATAGGTGGCAATCAGGCAAATCAAAACAATCATAAAATAGAAAAAAGGATAGCTTTGAGCAGAAAAGTATGACTTCAGGGGTTGAGGGATGCCCCCGACACCAAAGGCGCCCCCACGGTAAACCCCTCCGCCCACAACCCAGTCTTCATTAAGAAAAAACATCCTGACGATTTCAGCGGAGGCCAGTGTAACTATTGCCCAGTAGTCTTCTTTAAGGTCCGCAGTAGGAATGGCGATCACATACCCGAAAAGCCCTGCTACCACCATGCTGATTATAAGCCCAAGGATAAAAGGCAGACCGAATGTAAGGGTAATGATGGTTGTTATGTAAGCGCCGAGGCAAAAGAATCCCACCTGCCCAAAGTTGGCAAGGCCGGTGAATCCATATTGCAAATTCAGGCTTAAGCTGAGGATTCCGTAAATCCCCATCATAATGGCTAGGTATACGAGAAAATTTACAAAAGCCATTACCCCTCCTTTTTCTTCCCCAGGATTCCTCTTGGTCTCACAAGCAAAACTACAATAAGAATAATAAAGCTGATTGCGGGCTTATACCCGGTGGGGATGTAAAAGTCTTTGGAAAAAGGAAGAAGTCCACCGAGGTTTAGGACTTTCCCAAAATTTATGTAAAGGCCGAAGTTTTCTGCTAATCCGAGGGCAAGCGCCCCAAGCATTGCCCCATACGGGTTTCCTATCCCACCCATTATGGCGGCGCAAAATACCGGTATTATTATGGCAAAGCCCATGACTGGCTGGATATATGTTTCCATGCCAATAAGCACGCCACCTAGCGATGCAAAGCTGATGGCAATAAACCAAACATAAGTAATTATTTTTTCCGTCGCTATACCGCTTGCCTGGGCAAGGGCAGGATCGTCGGACGTAGCGCGCATTGCCTTGCCGAGAGTAGTGTAATGTAGGAGAAGGTAAAATGCCACCATAGCGAGCACGCCTATCACTATTATCCACACCTGCAAGGGGGTAATTCTGAACCATGCTGTTACGATGGGCTTTTGTAAAGGCACTGCATAATTTTGGGCATCAGGCCCCCAGATCGCCCTGACCGTATTTCTAAGGGCAATGCCTACCCCCATTGACGTGACCATTACGATGATCCCGGTAGACTCCCTCATTTTTTTGAAAACTGCTCTGTCGATCAAAATAGAGAAAAGGCCTGTGGCAATGGCAGCGATGATGGCAGCAACAGCAATAGGTAGTCCAAGACCCACGTTAAAAATAAATGCAATATAGGCCCCCACCATCGCAAGTTCGGTATGCGCGAAGTTGGCAAATTTCAGGATGTCATAAACAATGGTGAGCCCCAAAGCAAGGAGTGCAAGCTCAGAGGCCCTAATTATACTATTGACTATAACCTGTATAAGGGTCACAGCTTCCTCTAACAGGAGTTAACACATTGAGAATAATTGTTGGCTTATGTGAGCACTTCGCCATTTCACATCAGGATGAAGCTAATAGTCGATGAACTCAGAGGGAAAACATAGGCATCTGAGTTATTGAATGGTCGAACCATTACTATTACGAAGCGGCCTTGTCAAGCGTTTTCTTTGCATTATGTCTTAGGGGTGACCACAAATCGCTTAACTTTTTCAACTTGTTGGATTCTTTCTTCAGCCATGCGGTCGGCTGCTATATAAGTGGGGATATTGTCCCTCTCAGCTATCTCGAAAACCTTCTCCATATTTTCGTATATTCGAGAGACCCTTTCCTTTCCTCGCTCATTATTAACGCTACCGGTCTCTAGCCTGTCCGTGTCAAAGATGGTTCCCCCGGCGTTGGCTATGTAATCCGGAGCATAGACCATCCCCTTCGCCTCCAACAAATCGCCATGACGTTCTTCTTTGAGCTGGTTATTAGCGCTTCCGCATATTATCCTGCATTTAAGCCTATCCAAGGTCTCATCATTTATAATCCCTCCGAGGGCGCATGGGCAAAATATGTCGCAGTCCACATCATATATCTCTTCGGGAGCGACTGCTTTTACATTATATTTGGGCACAATGTTATTCACCTTTTGTGAGTCTATGTCGGTGACAATGAGTGTGGCTCCAAGTTCGTGGAGCTGCCCGACGATGTTATGACCTACGGCACCTAGGCCTTGCACAGCTACAACCTTTCCATCGATGGTGTTGCTTCCGAATACTTTGTTGCAACATGCTTGCATGGCTCGGATAACCCCGAAGGCAGTCATAGGTGCAATGTCCCCGGCTCCGCCCAAATATGAGGGGAGGGTGACAACATGCGGAGTTTCCATGCGAATGTATTCCATATCCTTTAGGGTGGTTCCGACATCCTCTCCGGTTATATAAAGTCCCCCCAGTCGGTCAATGAATTTTCCCAGAAGCCTGAATACGGGTTCGCGATCTTTTCTATGCGGGTCACCCAGGATGACTGCCTTTCCACCCCCTAAATTTACCCCTGCGGCTGCATACTTGTATGTCATTCCTCTTGCTAGGCGCAACGCGTCTTCTATGGCCTCCATTTCATCGCCATATTGCCACATGCGGCACCCGCCAGTAGCAGGTCCCAGTGTGGTATCGTGGATAGCAATAACTGCCTTGAAATTTAGGGTCTTGTCCTGGCAGATAAAAAGATGTTCGTAATCATAGCGTTCCATATAGGCAAGAATTGAATCCATGACCATTCCTCCTCTGTGCTCGTAATTAGTCCTCTGTTTTATCCAGGGTATCGTCGGCATACATTCTCTTCACCTCTGCCCTGTCACCTATAATGGCTTTGACCACATATGCATTATTTGGGGGACAGCCTTTAACATGTCTGGCTGTGCGGCCTTCCTTGGGCATGCATTTACCAACGGTGACGACATTTTCAGGTGCAACCCCTTCCGGGATATGTGCACCGCCGGTGAGTACTGTTATGCCATGTAGAAATTCAAGTTGATCGGCATTTCTCATATCAATGAGTGCACTCATAACGGTATTCCTGCAACCCGTGCAGGTGACCTCTCCATGAATCAACTGGAAATCATCAATCTGTACAGGGTCATCCTCTATGGCCCGTAGGAAGCGGCGCTTGACCTTATCCAATGGCTCACCCAGAATCTCTATTTCCTCTGGATCCATTACCCCCAACCCCCTTTTGGCTGCGTTGACTGTAAGGAGGGTCTCACTGGGATCATATCCGATGAGTTGGGCGCATGTGGAGTCGACGGCTACCAAGTCCTTTCCTGCCACAATGAGATCCATCTCCACGGGTTTACCGAAAACCGGGCCAACGCCTTCTTGACAGATAATGGCATCCACTATAGCAAGACTAGGCTTTACTGTGGCCAAGAGATCCACAACAGATTCAAATAACCCCTCCTGATGCTCGAGCCGCTTCCATTTGTCTGTGAGTAGGCCCTTTAGGTTCTTTATAGCGCAGGTCATCTCCGTTTGATCATGGGTTTTCAGTTTCGGTACACTGATGACAACGTCCGCCTCCTGGACCAGCTCCCAGCATTGAATCGCCTCAAATATCTTTCCGTTATCCGTGGGGATATCCACATGAGGGGTGTTCTTGAGGTTTATTACCTCATATCCCATATCCATAAGGTCCTTGTACCCTGAGCTCTGTATTACCTTTTCGGTGTCAACCCCCACGGCAGACGACTCGGCAATAACAGGACGTGCCCCAAGATCCCTGACAACATCTGCCACCGCGCGAGACACCTCGGGCAAGGTAATACATCCGGCCTCCCTTTCCACTGGGGGAGCGACCCAACTGGGGTTGATAAGCACCAGATTCCCTGGCTTTATGATATCCTCGATTCCACCTATCAAATCTAGGGCCTTTCTCACGGCTTCCGATATCTTTGCATACCCAGGGTTTTGATTGGTCTTGACTATCGATACCTGAGCCTTTTTCATGTCAATTCCTCCTATCAAAATAGACGTTTCAGTCCCAGTTTTTGGATGTTTTCATCTGCTAAGGCCTGGATTTGTTCTATGGCCCTGAGCCCATCGCAACTAAAATAGCTTCGGCCCCCTTTGTACGATAAGCCTCTTGCCGTGATTGCCTTTTATTGTCCACTTTCCCTTTAGCCTTCAGCCTGATTTTGGTGTCAGACAATTGCCCAGACGTCCTCTGCTATTGGTCTATTATCAAGTATGCGCTGGGGGCTGAATATGGATAGATCAAGAGTCGGGGGCAATCCCAAAATTAGCTGGGAAAGGTAACGACCGACCGCCGGGCCCTGCTGCAATCCATGACCGGAAAATCCATTTGCCATGAAGTAACCCTTTAACTCCGGCCATTCCCCTATGAAGGCATTCTCATCGAGAGTGCTTACTGCATAAAGCCCTGCCCACCCCCTCACCAGCTTGAGAGTATCAAAGGCCGGTACAAATTCGGCCAGCTCAGGCCACAGGATTTCCATAAACCTTTTATCGTCCCATTTGAAATCATAACCTACCGTATCATCTTGCATTGATTTACCCAGAAGTATCAGGCTGCCCGTTTCGGTCCTGAAATACAGGCCAGAAGGCAAGATTGTAAGGGGTAGGGGGCCCTCTGGTTTATCAGCGGTATCCAGTGCAAATACCTGGCGCATGACGGGTATGACCGGGAGATCAATCCCTGCAGTCCTGGCCAACTCTGGTGCCCAAGCGCCGGCACAATTAACCACAATGGGTGCACTCAACTGTTCACCAGAAAACAGGACAACGCCCTCCACCTGGCCTGCCTTAGTCTTCATGGCCTTTACCTCGCCCTTAATGAACTGTGCTCCTAGGCTCTTCGCCTTCTTCACGTAAGCCATCAACAGTGCATATGGGTCGATAATGCCATCATCAGGGCCGAAGGTCCCTCCCACGTAACCTTCGGGATTATAGAGGGGGTAATGTTCAACTATGGTCTCTGGTGGCCACCACTCGACATTGCAGCCCAATTCCAATTGCAAGGCTAGGTTCTTGCGTCGAACCTCCTCTCCTTCTTCATTGACAAGAAATAAATTACCGATCTTTTGATGTCCAATATCGGGCTTGTCCCCGTCCACCTCCATGTCCTCTGCAAAGGTCTCGAAAACCTGCAAGGCATATTGAGAGATCTGTATGTTTTCTTTAAGACCGAATTGAACTCTCACATTGGCCATTGAGAGGGTGGTTGAGGCCCTGGTGTAAGTAGGATCCCTCTCGATAACCGCCAGATGAAGCTTATCATTGGCCTTCATTAGATAATAGGCGGTACAGGCACCCATGATTCCCGCACCAACTATGATTACGTCGTAGTCTTTCTTACCCATCGATGTTCAGCGCTCCCAAAAAATCTAAGTCTTCTTCTCCACCGGGCCTCAGTCCCAGATCTTTTCCCGAATGAAGAATTGCATCTGCCATGGTCTGGCCATATCCTCGAGAAAAAGAGAACAGAATTGTGGTCTGTGCGGTAGGACGCGAGAATAGCACAACTTGGCATGGAATGTGAAGAACCGGCCCTTGAATCAAGCATGGGGGGGAGAGCGCAGGTGAGGCAAGGTCAAGATTTGTTATCCTTTCCATGACATCCAGTGCTGATGGCCCTGTTACCGCGAGGAGGCATTGGCCATCAGTGATCTCTGTGTAGGAAGATGAGCGGGGCGCTCTTGGCTTTTTACCTGCGAGGTGCCATATTTGACACTGGGTACGATTCATGCGGTTAATGAGTATCCCTTCGCTGAAAGTACATTGACCTGGGTTTTCCGGAATTATTAGGCCAAAGGGACGGAAGCGGGGTAAATTGGAGTTTTGCAAATCCCACTTGGGCCTGTGGCTGAGGTCAATTAAGAAAGGGCCCGAGTGGGGCCCGTAAGATAGAGCGACGTTCCACCCATCCCGTTTCTCAACCTGAGTAGGATTTATATTAAACTTTATTGGTGATATCCTCCGAATATCCAAGATTCTGTCCTTTCCATTCGCAGCATTCCATTATTCCACCATTGTATTTTTCCTAAGAACTCACAATTCCCTAGCTTAGTCGAGCTTCAACCCTATCATAGTGTAGGGACAATCCGGGGCCAGCATTATTCTTTGAGCCGCTTCCCTTGTGGGTCATAAAACGGCATCTTAACCACCGTAGCCTTATACCACATCGGATCGTTGTGATCATTCTGATAAATGTTGAGTCTCGTTCCCTCCTGGGCCAGCTCCTCCACCACAAGCGCCATGGCAATGGACTGGCGCAGCGTAGGGGAATACCGTGAGCTGCACAGGTGCCCTACCACTTCATCCCCTTTGGCTATAACAGAGCCATCTCCGGGTGTCTGGGAAGGCTCATCCGTCTTGAGCCCAACCAGCTTGAGCCTGCCTTTCTGCCCTTCAGTAAAGGCAAGGGCAGGTGCACCAATTTTCTTGCCGGCCCTGTCATTTCTATCCCACAGGAAACCTAGGCCCAGGTCCAGTAGATTGACACGCTGCTCGGTGTCTTGGCCTATTATAATATGGCCTTTTTCCAGCCTTAAGGTGAATTGCGCTTCAAGCCCAAAGGGCCTGATGCCGAATTCTTCCCCAGCCTCAAACAACATATTCCAGAGGCTCTCCCCATAAGAGGCCGGAAAATGTAACTCATAGGACAATTCTCCCACGAAACCCACTCTCAGGGCGCGAACAGGGATTTTGCCGGCAACTCTAAGCTCTTTATAGCCCATATGAGGAATGGCTTCATTCGAAATGTCTTCATCCGTAAGGCGCGAAAGCACCTCCCTTGATTTAGGGCCTGCGAGGTTAATGGCCGCCAAGGCATCGGTGAGATTCACAAGGTGAAATTCCCAGTTTTCATACCTGGTATGGTAGCGGAACCATTCAACCGTATTGCCGGCGCGGCCAGTGGATGTGGTGAAATAGAAATCATTGTCTCCAATCTGTGTTACAACACCATCGTCCACTATCATGCCGTCATGATTGAGCATGGCCGAGTACTTAAGCCTCCCTGTTTTGACCTTGCTCATATCTGAGATATAAACCCTTTGCAAGGCCTTGAGGGCATCGGGTCCGAACAAGCGGAATTTGCCCAGGGTTGAAACATCTATTATTCCTACAGAATTTCTTACAGCCATGATTTCATCCCGGCTGGTAAGGTCATTAGAAAAATATCTTACGCGTTGCCAGGCGCCGGTTCTGCGAAATATGGCCTCCGGCTTTTCCTGCAAACGATGTATGGGTGTTCTCTTGAAAATTTGGTAATTTGGACCTGCTACTGTCGCCAATAATACGGGCACAAATGGCGAACGAGTGGTTGTAGGAAACAGCCCCTCCATGGCAGTTCCTCGTAACTCGCCCAGCACCAGGGGCAGGTTGTGATTGGGGATGCCGCCCTGCGATGGTCCTAGGCCAAAGACGCCAAAGCGCTTCGCCAGTTCGGGAAGGTCAAGGCCCTGTTCAACACATTGCCTTGCTATCTTGTATGTCCCGTCTTCATCAAAGCAGATAAAGGCCTTGTCTCCACTTCCGATATGAGGGCCGTGCACAATATTGCAACCCCTTTTGGGTCCAGGCAGGTCTTGAAGAGCCCTTTCAGCTTTACCGGCAGAAGTTTTTAACCCACATGAGCCCGCGGCCTTGAGACCTGAAACTTCACCCGAGGTCTCAATTGAAGCTGGGTCGGTATAACCCAGCATTCTACCGGCAGGAAAGACCCTCGGAGGGAGTTCTGTGGGAAGAAAGAAGTTGGTATGAGCATCGTAGGTAAATTTGGCTCCGATAGTAGATAGAGGAGCAGTCACGGGTGAGAGCCCTGCTGAGGCCACCAATAGGTCGCAGGGGAATGCCTTGGATTCAGATGAAGATAAACTTCCTAGAACAGCACCGTTTACCACCGTGTTTCCATTAGCTGATGATGCCGCCCAATTGATAAAAAGTGGTATACCTCTTTCTTTCACTGCTTGGATCAATTCAGGGTCATGGCCGTTTTGTCTTGCATCTGCTATTGCTGCCACCTGCAACCCCATGTCATGAAGGTCAATTGCAGCCTCTAGACCCAGGTCATCACCGACACTAAAGACTGCCCTTGTGCCGGGAAGCACTCCGTATGTTCTGGCAAGCCTCAGAGCACATGTGGCCTGCATAACACCGGGTCTGTCGTTGTTTTGAAAAATCAAGGGGCGTTCTGTGCAACCGGTGGCAACCACTACACTGGTGGGCCTGATCTCGATATAGCGCTGCACAAATGGGGCCTGTTCGTCACCTACCTGAAATGCCGTTATGAGATTGTCTCCGGTAAGGTTCGTTACAAAGGTGTGAAGTAGAACCCGAATATTTTGATGCCTTTTGACCTTTTCCGCAAGCTTGCGGCCTCGCTCAAAAAGTGGTTCAGAATCTTTGTACCGGCGTGTGCGCCAGTCATAAAACCCTCCGAGCCAGGGCCGTGCCTCGAATAAAACTACCCTGAGCCCTTGCTCCGCTGCAACAAGAGCCGATTTCATCCCGGCCGGCCCCCCGCCCAAAACCGCTACTTCAGCATTCAGATAAAGCTCCTGAAAATCGTTTTTGCTCCATTTCTTATTTGGATCAATTTTTCCCGTTCCTGCCAACTTGCGAATTATCTTAACCGAGAGGGGCCATATAAATGGTGGCTTATAAAACTTGCGATAATAGAATCCCGCGGGCATGAAATGGTCGAATTTGTCGAAAATACCTAGTAGATCTCTTTCCACGCTACCCAGATAGTTTTGAGCCTTGACTCGCATGCCCTCCCGCAGAAGGGTTGTTTCTGCATTGACATTGCACTCCCCATCAATGTTTACCAGCGTATTGGCAGATTCACCGTCCAAGCTGTAAAGGCCTCTTGGCCTGTGATACTTGATGCTTCGGGAAAATATCCTGACTCCGTTTGAAAACATGGCCGTGGCAACGCTATCTCCCTTGAACCCTTTCATAGGCCTGCCTTGCCATGAAAAGGCCAGCTCTTTGCCTCGGTCTATTCTCTGTGTAGGAGAATGAGGTAACCTGCTCATGATGTCTCCTCCGGTTGCAGGACTTCGCGGCCTGTTAAGGTGTCCCGCCAAGTGGTAAACCACACTCCACAGCCGTCTCGGTGATACCACCATTCCTTTTGGATTCCCCCCACTGCCTCGTGCATTTGGACTGCCTCTGAATAGGCTCTGGGGGTCAATCCTTTCTGGTTAGGATATGGGCCTCTTTCTTCATTGCCAAAACGAAATTCATATAAGTCCCTCTTACCGCAAATGGGACACGTGATAGTGTAAGACATGGTTTCCTCCTAATATTGATTTGGCTCAACGCTAACCACCGATTGGATGAGGGATCACCCTTTCTCCGTTCATGGCTGCTCAAGGCTGCTTATTAGTTTTACGCGTCGCACCCCACGCCTAACGCCCCACGCCTAACGCCCCATGCCTAACGCCCCATGCCTAACGCCCAACGCCTAATGCCCAACGCCTAACGCCCCACGCCTATCATATTCAATTCCATGGTCCATAGCTGAATGCCCCGGCTGTCTCCCCGGTATGCCGGAATTGTTCAAAACGCCGAAGGGAAAAGGGCTTCAAGATCTGCGGCCTCCTTGCCTTTGCCATGTATTCAGCCATGTATTTTCCCGTGATTGGGCCTGACTTAAAACCAAAGTATCCCCATCCCACATCCAGATAAAGCCCCTCAATTGGGTCGTTTCCGTGTAAAATCGGAGCCATGTCGGGTGTCATGTCAGCGATACCAGCCCAGTGTCGCATGAACTTAACACCCTTAAGGCACGGCAGCAACTCGGTGAGTGCCTCTGCCTGGTGCTTCATATAATAAGGTGTTGTGTTTGTCGTGTAGTTGGGCCAGGGATCCATGTGTGCTCCTGTGGCTATTTCCCCCTTTAGGGTCTGGTTGGCATAAACGTGATAGGCCCCAGAAGATATGACATGGTTGAGGATCGGTTTCAGGGGCTGGGTGACCATGGCCTGAATCGTCAACGGGTGAATGGGAAGCTTAATGCCGGCCATCTGGGCTAAGAGTGCGCCATAACCACCAGCACATATCAACACGCGCGGGGATTTTAAGGTACCTTTGTTGGTAATTATTCCGGTAACCTTCCCCTTCTCAACATTAATGTTTGTCACCTCAGTGTTCTGGTGAATATGTACCCCGTACCTTGATGCCCCTTTTGCAAGGGCCCAGGCCACTGCGTCATGCCGAACGATGCCTCCTGGTGGGTGGTACATCCCCCCAAGAATAGGGTAGGTTATATTGTCTTCGATATTGAGAGCTGGAATCAGTTCCTTGCACTGCTTCCTATCAAGCAGCTCACTTCTTACACCGCTTAGTTGCGCCGTGCACACGGCCAGCCTGGCAGCTCCCATGGCTGCTTCTGAGTGAAGGGTGTTTAGATTTCCACAATTGTAAAACATCATGTTGAAATCAAGCTCCCGGATCAGAGTAGCCCAGAGCTTCAGTCCCTCATCGTAAAGGCGCACGTTGCCCTGGGTCCTCTGATTGGCACGCACAATAGCGGTATTGCGTCCTGATCCGCCAAAGCCAATATACCTTCTTTCAATTACTGCTACGTTCGTTATTCCATGGTCTCTTGCCAAAAAGTATGCAGCAGCAAGGCCATGTATTCCTCCGCCAATCATGACGGCATCATAGCTTTTCTTCAGCCTTGTTTTCTTCCACAGCCGCTTGGAACCCATTTATGACTCCTTAATATTTTCAGAGAATACGAAGTGATATTGGACTAATTTTGCATTTTCTTCAACAATTGCTTTTCAATGTGATAAAGAAAAGGGTAATATCAAAAGTTGATTTATTACGCGATGGAGGGAGGAAAATGAAAAACTATGATGCAATTATTATTGGTGCAGGAATAATTGGTGCGGCAACTGCGTTTGAACTGGCCAAAAAAGGGTATAAGACCTTAAGTATCGACAAGCTACCCTCCGCAGGATACGGTTCTACAAGCAACTCATGTGCCATAGTGCGAGCCCACTACTCAACCTATGAAGGTGTGGCCTTCGCCTACGAGGGATTTTTTTACTGGGATGATTGGGCTAGCTATCTCGAAGTTGAAGATGAGGCGGGAATGGCCCAATACCGCAAGACGGGTTCCATCTTGATAAAAAGCAAGGGACATGACTGGCGAAAGGTCAAGAAACACTATGACGCTGTGGGTGTGGAATATGAGGAATGGACTCCACAGCAAATGGTAGATCATATTCCCATATTTAGTGATGATTCCTTTTGGCCCGTGACTCGGCCCGAAGAGGATCCACATTTTCATGAGCCCAAGGGAAAGTTAGAAGGGGCTATTTATACACCAGGCAGTGGGTATGTGAATGATCCCCAGCTTTCCGTGCACAACTTGCAGCGGGCAACTGAGGCCAAGGGTGGTGAATTCATGTTCAATACCGAGGTGGTGGAAATACGCTCAGAGGCAGACAAGGTGGTGGGTGTAACTACTTCAAAGGGAGAAAGAATTGATGCGCCCATCGTTGTGAATGCTGCTGGGCCTCATTCTTTCAAGATAAACAGTATGGCAAAGGGAGTTTTGGAAGGAATGAACATAAAAACACAGCCACTGCGGCACGAGGTTCACCATGTTCCATCTCCTGAGGGTTTCGATTTTTACAATGACGGTTATCACACCTCTGACGGAGATAATGCGATCTACTTCCGCCCAGAAGTAGGAAATATGATTCTGGTGGGAAGCGAGGACCCGGAATGTGACCCTCAAGAGTGGATAGAGGATCCAGACAATTTCAACCGCAATATAAGTGATGCGCAATACAAGGCACAGGTGTACCGCTTAGCCCGCCGGATCCCCTCCCTTGGGATACCAAATAAACAAATTGGCATCGCAGACTTATATGACTGCTCAACCGATTGGATACCCATATATGACAAGTCTGACCTGGGCGGCTACTACATGGCCATAGGGACGAGTGGAAACCAATTTAAGACTGCTCCGGTCGTGGGGGTCTTGATGGCAGAGTTAATTGATTACTCCGAAAAAGGACACGACCATGATAGTGAGCCTTTTAAGTTATTGATGAAACATACGGGAATTACACTCGACGTAAGTTTTTTCTCGAGGAAGAGAGAGGTTAATGAGGATAGTAGCTTTTCAGTGAATGGGTGAATAGCCATACAAACGAGGATGAGAGAGGAGGATTTATAATAATAGTAGGAGAGCTGATTAATGCCAGCAGAAAGGCCATTGGGGAGGCCATAGAGAAGCAGGAGGCCGAGGCAATCAAGAAGGTGGGCAAGGACCAATTTGAGTCAGGGGCGGACTATATTGATGTCAATGCCGGCGTATTTGTGGGTAAAGGAACGTGAGTACCTCACATGGCTGGTTCAAAGATCCCCTCGTTCAGCCTGTGGCTACAAACAGCAGGTTCGGAGTTGAATTCCTGGATGCAGTGGAAAAATCATGGCCAGCTTTAAGCGGGTTCATACCATGTGTGGCCTTTCCAATATATCATATGGCCTTCCTGAGCGTAGGTTCATGAATCAGGTGTTCATGGCAATGGCCATAGCCAAGGGCCTGGACGGTGCCATTATCAACCCTTTGGACAAGGGGATGATGGCTAACATAATCGCTGCAGAGGCCCTTATTGGAAGGGACGAGGTTTTCAATCTTGTGCTGATGCGTTATGCATTGGAACGTTTTCTTTATCGCCTTGCCCAATCGGGACATGCCAAAGAGTTCGTCCTCAAAGGGGCAATGCTCTTCACGGCTTGGACGAAAGAGTTGCACCGCCCAACAAAGGACCTTGTTTTGCTTGGACATGGGAACGATTCAGGTGAGCATCTGCAAGCCCTATTTCAGAAGATTTGCCAGGTGGAAGTCGAGCCTGATGGATTGGTGTTCGATGAGAGCACGGTCCGGGTAGAAGAGATCCGTGGCGACCAGGAATATCAGGGCGAGCGAATACGCCTGACAGCCCGTTTGGGCAACGCAAGAATTCCTGTGCAGATCGACGTGGCATTTGGTGATGTGATTACACCGGAGGCCTAGGAGATTGAATATCCTACGCTCTTGAACATGCCTCCGCCTCGTATTCGTGCATATCCAAAGGAGACGGTCGTGGCAGAGAAGCTCCAGGCAATGGTTGCCCTTGGTATGGTTAACAGCCGAATGAAGGACTTCTACGACATTTGGATAATTTCGAAACAGTTTCCATTTGAGGGGTCTGTCTTAACACACGCCATCCGGGCGACATTTGAGCGCCGGAGGACACAAATACCGAAAGGCATTCCGACTGCTTTGAGCGATGAATTTGTCGTGGATCAAGAAAAGAGCACCCAATGGAAGGCGTTTGTAAGACGAACCCTATTGGAGGATCAGGGAGTAGATCTTTCGCTGGTAATTAATGAATTGAGGAATTTTCTAATTCCCCCTCTTTGAGCTGTGGCCTCAGGCGAACCTTTCTTTCAATCTTGGAAAGAAGGAGGTCCGTGGTCGGAGTGTTAGGAAAGAGGGAGGTACCATACCGTGACATTACTGGCGGTTGAGAAAATCTTGTGATCATGGACGATCGTCTTGTTGACCTAGATCCTGATAGACAGTCCAGAGCCGCTGATGCCATAAAGGAATTTGCAAAACACAAGCTGATCATCCTTGTCACCTGTCCTTTCTCACATGCCAGTATCCTAGGCGGCCATCCGATTCATCTGGATTAGGACATTTTTAAGATAGCCTCGCTCGTAACCCTGACGATTCCGCAGCAGAGCGTAACTGGACATGCCGAGGGTATAGTCGCAGAGCGAGAGCCATGAATGGCCCGGGTCAATTCAGGG
>DQZA01000028.1 GCA_011042035.1 Desulfobacteraceae bacterium | reverse complement strand
CCTTCAGCCTAATGCCCTGCGTCTTGCGCCTCCCGTTTCACCCTTCACATTTCACGTCTCACGATTCACGAATAACGTATAACTCGGTAGACATTATGTCTACTATCTAAACATTATGTCCATGTCAAGTGGAAACAATATCTCGAGGCACACTTATGCCGGAGGCCTAAGCGCCAGTAGACCTTTTAGCTCCATGGCATTTTCCACGGCATTCCCACCAAAGTCGTTATCAAAATAGACATAGGCATCTACTCCCCAGTCCAGAAGTTTCTTGGCCCAGGTCTCAAGTTCTTCAGTAGCATATTTAGAAGCATAGAGCTTTTTTGAGCCGTGCAATCTCACGTAAGTGAAATCAGCGGTGATCTGCTCGTGGTAGGGGTATCTGCCTGCGGTATCTGAGATACAAAAGGCGATTTGGTTCTTGGCCATTATTTGGAAGGCCTTGTCATCAATCCAGGAGGCGTGACGGACCTCAAGGACATGCTTGTAGGAGTTGGAGAGGAGCGAGCAGAAATCCTCAAACAAGGATTCATCAAATTGTAGGCTAGGGGGTAGTTGGAAAAGAATAGGACCAAGCTTTTTGTCGAGGCCTTTTACAGAAGAGTAAAACCTCTCAATGGGCTCTTCGCAGTCTTTGAGTCTTTTGGTGTGTGTTATGAATTTATTTGCTTTAACGGCCCACAGAAACCCCTGAGGAGTCCTTTTTTTCCATGACTGAAAGGTCTCCACCTTAGGCAGCCTATAAAAGGTGGCATTTAACTCAACGGTATCAAACCTGGTGCAATAGAATTCCAGCCATTTTCTTTGAGCCACATTTGCTGGATAGAAAATCTCCTTCCAATGCTTATAATTCCATCCCGAGGTCCCGATCCTAAATTCCTGTGACCGTTCCACAACGCCTCCTGTGGTTCGTTATTTGTCAACCGCTAACCGTTTATGGATCACCGTTATGCGGATCCGGTGCAGTTGTCCGTTAATCGTTAGCTGTCTAGCGCAGACCGTGCTTCAGCATTAAGTTATTCGTCATTCCATATTCCATTCAATGGACATACCTGACGATCATACTGGCGGGCCAAAGGCATTAGGGCTTTTTCTGTTTATTTATTTGTCCAGTATACCAATCTATTTGGCGGCATATGCCCCGGATGATCCTTACATCACGCGCTCGCAGCGGCCGCTGTGAGAGGAAGCGGCGAATGTTGAGCATCCAGTGTTCAGGGTTTTGCGGGTCAATAAAGCCTATCTTTGTCAGCACCTGCTTTAGATGTTCATACATTCCTTCTAACTCAAACTTGTTGGCCATGCGGGGGATGGGCTCTGGCTCTGTTTCGCGGGTGACCATGAATATTTCATAACAAAATATGAGCACGGCATGGGCAAGGTTGAGAGATGAAAATCGGCCAGTTGGAATGGTGCCAATGGTATAGCAATAACGCAGTTCATCATTGGACAATCCTCGGTCTTCTGGCCCAAACATGAGGGCCACCAGATTTTCTTGGCTGATGGGTATTAGCTCCTGGGCGAGCTCGCGGGGGCGAGTAAGGGCAGGGCGCAGGGCGCCAATCCGCGCCGTTGTGCCAACTACATATTGAAAGCGGCCGATGGCCTCAAGCAGATCGTCGTAGACCTCCATTTCTTCTATGATATCTATGGATGAACCAGTGGCTGTCTTAAGCACACGGGAGAGGTCACAATTTTTTGGGTTCACGACAACAAGCCTGGTTAGCCCCATATTGTTCATGGCCCGGGCCACAGAGCCAATGTTTTCGGGTATCTGGGGTTCTACGAGCACAATACCGATATTTTCTAGGTTTACTTTATACTGCAATCTCGGCCTCGCGTGGTTAAATTTTCGGTCACCATTTGATTTTTCCTTGCGACCTAAACCTCAAGACATGCACGAAACAGCAGCATGGTCCACATTCTCACTTCATTTGAAGTATCTTCAATATCTCCGCCATGAGTTCATCACTGTCAAAAGAAAAGGCGACTGTACCATGATTTACTTCAAAAAACAGGAGGTTGCATTTGTATTCACTTGCCACATCCTCCAATAGAGCCCTAAAATTGGCCGCTTGAGGGTGATCTGGGCTGTTAACGTCTTCAGAAAAGAGATCCACTTCTATTACGCCATGATCGGTCACGGGAACTACCACTACTGTTTTGAGCTACCAAATCTTATCAGTGTACACAACTGCCCGTATTCTCGGTTTTCAACTATAGGAAATCATTTGTCCTTCGGGCTCACCGTATCTTAAGAGATAAACCAATGTGCCTACACACATTATCGCGGCACCGGTGAGGAACACAACCCTAAAGGAAGAAACATCGAGCAACAAGTCACCCATTAGGGGACGTAAGGAGTATGACCACGGTATGGGCCTAGGCTAGCAGGCCCATTATAGAGCGAGGCCTTTGCAAAGGCAAAAGTATAGAAACAGACCCAGGAATGCAAGCATTTTGGGTGAGGTGCTGGTGGGCCCTTGTTTTATCCAAAGGATATTTTTTTGATGTATGGTAAAAAGGGAAATGATAAAGTAACGATCAAATTGCCCGGTTAAGGAGGAGGAAATGAAGAGGAGCGAAGAGCTAAGCAAGCTGCGGAAAGAGCATGTGCCAAAGGGAGTTTTTAATACGCATCCAATATTTGTTCAAAGGGCACAGGGGGCCTTGATACAGGATGTGGATGGCAAGGAGTACATCGATTTTGCCGGTGGGATAGGGGTTCAAAATGTGGGGCATTGCGCCACTAAGATCGTGGATGCCATAAGGAACCAGGCAGAAAAGTACATCCACACCTGCTTTCATGTGGCCATGTATGAACCCTACTTGGAACTGGCCAAAAGGCTGAACGAGGTCACCCCTGGGGATTTCCCCAAGATGACGATGTTTGCTAACAGCGGGGCCGAGGCTGTGGAAAACGGCATAAAGATAGCCAGGTACTATACAAAACGGCAAGGCATTATAGCATTTGAAAACGGCTTCCATGGCAGGACACTTCTGGCAATGAGCTTGACAAGCAAGGTGAAGCCGTACAAGTGGGGGTTTGGGCCATTTGCGCCCGAGGTTTACAGGATGCCCTTTGCATATTGTTACAGGTGCTCGTACGGAAGAACATACCCTGATTGCGGGATTCGCTGCGCAGAGGCACTGAGAGATTTTTTCATTAATCAGGTTTCAGCAGACCAGGTGGCGGCAATTATTGCGGAACCTGTACAGGGTGAGGGAGGTTTCATCACTCCACCCAAGGAATATTTTAAGAAGCTCAAAGAAATGTGTGAGGAAAACGGTATTGTATTTATCATGGATGAGATTCAGTCGGGAATGGGACGAACCGGGTACTTGTTTGCCTCGGAATATTTTGAGGTGGAACCTGACATAATACTTTCAGCCAAGTCACTTGCTGCTGGTATGCCCCTCAGTGCCATTACCGGCAGGGCCGAGATAATGGATGCGCCCCACGTGGGGGGATTAGGCGGGACCTATGGAGGTAACCCGGTCTCGTGTGCAGCCGCCCTGGCGGTTTTAGATACCATAGAACAAGAAAATCTATTGAAGAGAGGCCAGGAGCTAGGCAAAAAGGTTCGAGGGGCCTTCGAAGAGCTACAATCCAAGTATGAGATTATTGGCGACGTCCGGGGCCTGGGACCCATGCTTGCGCTGGAACTAGTGAAGGACAGGAAAACAAAGGAGCCTGCGGCTGACGAAGCAAAAAGGTTGGTGCAAATCGCATTTGAAAAGGGGCTTGTTATCCTGTCGTGCGGGAACTTCAGTAATGTTATTAGGATACTTATGCCCCTTAGCATTGAAGAGCCTCAATTGGAAAAAGGGCTCGCAATTCTTGAGGAGGGGTTGGAAAAGGTGTGCTAGGCTTCGGGATCTTTGAGGGCATTAAGGAATCTGCGTGGCAGATTTTCAAGGTCTCCATTGGACATAAAGAGCACGACATCCCCGCTTCTTGTTTTCTGGACTAGGAGGTTCAGCAGGGCCGAGGTGTCTTGCGCATAATATGCCTCCTTACCCTGGCCTGTTAAATCCTGCACCAGGCGAGAAGAAGAAAACCTTTGATTGGCGGGGATCCTCTCAAGCATGGTTGGCTCGGGGATTATCACCAGGTCTGCTGCGCCAAAAGACTGGGCGTATTCTTTCTGGAACACGTTTCTCCTGCTTGAATTGGACCGGGGCTCAAAGACAGCAACAAGCCTTCTTTGAGCGAATGTTTCTTTAACCGCGCAGGTAGTTTCTCTAACTGCAGTGGGATGGTGGGCAAAGTCATCCAATACAAGAATGCCGCTCACTTCTCCCACCTGCTCCTGTCTTCTCTTTACCCCCTTGAAGGACCTGGTGGCCTTTTCAATGCTACACTGGTCTAGGCCAAGTATATTGGCCGCAACCACTCCAGCCAACAAGTTGGAGAGATTGTGCTTGCCGTAGAGCGGCGAAGAGTAAGGCTGTTTTTCCCTTGCTTCGGTTCTAACAAGAATAGAGCTGATGCGGTCATTCCTGCTTGCCTTTTCGATACGCCATTGGGCGTTTTTGTCATTTCCATAGTAATGAACCGAGCAAGGTGCTGACCTCGCCAGGTCGCGAACCAACGGATCGTCCCAGTTGGCTATGATGTGCCCATTTTCCGGTACCATACTGACCAGTCTCTCGAAATTTGCGGTAATCTGAGCCAAGTTGTCATATATATCAGCATGATCAAACTCAATACAGGTAAGGATCAGGATCAAGGGGCTGTAATGAAAAAATTTTGGTCCCTTATCAAAAAACGCTGTATCGTATTCATCACCCTCAACAACAAAATAGGGCCCGCTTCCCAGCTTGAATCCTTTTTCGAAGTTAAGGGGTATTCCACCTATCATGAAGTCAGGGTCGAGACCCGCAGCCTCAAGTATCCAGGCCACAAGGGATGAAGTAGTGGTTTTTCCATGAGTTCCAGCAATTACTATTCGTTTTTTATCCTTCATTGCAAAATGATTGAGGGCCTGGGGAAAACTGACAAACGGTATTTTAAGCCTGGCAATCTCCGCAACCTCCGGGTTTTCCCTAGTGATCACGTTGCCTACCACCACCAGGTCTGGCGGCGGCTGGAGGTTGCGAGCGTCAAAGCCAAGACGAACGCGGATTCCAAGTTGTTGCAAAAAGGTGCTCATGGGCGGGTAGGCGGCCCTGTCAGATCCCGTGACCTCGAAGCCCAGCTCTTTTAAGGCACCAGCCAGTGCTGCCATACCCGTGCCGCATATTCCCATGAGGTATATGCGGGATAGGGGGGATGGGATAAAGTTATGTTCGCGAGCAAGGGGGTGAAAATTGGGCGTTTTTTCCATTGGTTTGTCCAAAAAAAGTTATTGTCACAGGTAACATTAACTGGTATAAAATAGAATACTGATTAGGAAGGGGCTTGAGGCCCCTCATCTTATTTCGGAATTTGGAGGATATGGCTTTATGGCTAAAGTCTGTGAAATTTGCGGCAAAAGGCCCATGGTGGGCTACAATGTAAGTCATGCTCATAACAAGACCAAAACTCGATGGCTGCCAAATCTTCAAAAGGTTAGGGCCGTTCAAAATGGCAGAGTAAAGAGGATGCGGGTCTGTACTAATTGCATTAAATCGGGCCGGGTGGTAAAACCCTAGGCCCGCTCTACGGCGATTATGCTCCTAATCTTTTTTATGGCATCCATTATTTGTTTTAAGTGGGAATAATTTTCTACTTCAATTGTGAAAAACGCAATTCCTTTCTTGTCGGTAGTGGTTTTAATTTCTGCCTGAATAATATTGGCATCCTTTTGGGCGATAACGGCACTTATGTCTGCAAGGATGCCTTTCTTGTCTATACTCGTTATTCTCAGTCTGGCCAGATAAGTCTCCTCATCGGAAGACTCCCAGGTAACATCAACGAGCCTTTCCGGATCAGCATCCTGGATATGTCTGCAATTTTGATTGTGTATGGTAATTCCTCTTCCCCTTGTTATGTAACCGATCACTTCCTCTCCTGGCAAAGGATTACAGCACTGCGCAAATTTGATCAGAACATCGCTTACTCCCCTTACCCTGATTCCCTCAGTAGGTTTGCGCCTCTTAAGGCGCCTTACCATTTTTGTGACGATTCCAAGGCTCCTTTCCTCCTGGAGCCCCAGCCTCTGCCTCAGCCTGCCTACCACCTGCTTTGGTGATATCTTGCCTAGTCCTATTTGTGCATAAAGGTCATCAAGGGTGTGCAAAGACAAGTCTTTGGCGACTGAAAGCAATTGCTCATCCTTTTGCAAAGACGCCCAGTCAAGTTCCGAAACCTGGTCTATCGCTCTTTCCAATATGTTTTTGCCAAGTGCTACACTTTCTTCCCGTTCTTGGCTGTTTATCCACTGCCTTATCTTGTTGCGGGCCTTTGGGGTCTTAACGAATTCTAGCCAGTCTTTACTAGGGTGGGCCTTAGGGGATGTGATGATTTCTACTACATCACCATTTTTTAATTGATACCGCAAGGAGACCATTTTTCCATTAACTTTGGCCCCCATGCAGTGGTGACCCACTTCCGAATGGATGCTGTAAGCAAAGTCAACTGGAGTTGCTCCTTTGGGAAATTCCCTGACCTCCCCTCTGGGCGTAAATACGTAGACCTCATTCGGGAAAAGGTCCATCCGCACGGACTCGAGAAACTCGATAGGATCTCTAAGGTTCTGCTGCCATTCCAGCAATTGTCGTAGCCATGCGAACTGCTTTTCGTCTGTCTTGTTGATGCCTCCTCCCTCCTTGTACTTCCAGTGCGCCGCTATACCGTATTCTGCTATGGCATTCATCTCCCAAGTTCTTATTTGAACCTCCATGATCTCACCCAGAGGACCTACTACTGTGGTGTGAAGCGACTGGTACATATTCATCTTGGGCACAGAGATGTAATCCTTGAATCGGCCCGGAACAGGCCTCCACATAGAATGTATATGGCCAAGGGCTTCATAGCACTTTTTGACCGAATCTACGATTACGCGGAAAGCAAGGATATCGTAAACTTGATCGGCAGTAAGATTTTGATCAATCATTTTTTTGTATATACTATAAAAATGCTTGTGCCTGCCCTTCACGGTGGCCTTAATACCTAGTTCAGAGAGCTTGTCCGATATGAGATTGCATACCTCTTGAATGAACTTTTCCCGTTCTCCTTTCCTTCTGGCAATCTCGCTCTTTATTTTGTTATAGGCTTCCGGCTCCAGGTAATACAGAGACAGGTCTTCAAGTTCTGATTTGATCCAGAAAATACCCATCCTGCCTGCAAGTGGAGCATAGATATCCAAGGTCTCGCTGGCAATTCTCCTTTGCTTGTCAAGAGGTTGATAGCCAAGTGTCCGCATGTTGTGAAGTCTGTCTGCAAGTTTTACCAGAATTACTCTGATGTCTGCAGACATGGCCAGAATCATCTTTCTGATGTTTTCCGCCTGTCTCTCCTGGACGCTAGAAAACTTCATGCGACTGATTTTGGTGACGCCGTCCACGATGACCGCTGTCTCTTCACCAAAAAGCCGTTTTATCTCCTCATAACTTGCCTCAGTATCTTCAAGGGTGTCGTGGAGAAGTCCTGCTACTATGCAAACGATGTCCATTTTCATGGTTGAAAGGATGTAGGCTACCTCTAGGGGGTGGGAAAGGTACGGCTCGCCGGAAAGCCTTACCTGGCCTTTGTGAACCTTGGCTGAATAAACATAGGCCTTTTCAACAAGGTCCAAATTGGCCTTAGGGTGGTACTTGAGTATCTCGTTGGTTATATCAGTGAATCGAATCATATAGCTTTTGTATTATGCCAATGACCTCAAAGGTGCCGCTGCTCACATCCACCTGATAGGATTCTTTTTCATTCCGCAGCCTTATCTCTATCTTACCATTCTTCAATCCCTTTTGTCCCACTGTCACTCGTATAGGGATTCCAACCAAATCAGCGTCATTGAACTTTACCCCAGGCCGTTCGTCCCTGTCGTCCAACAGCACATCTACACCTTTGCCCACAAGATCCGAATAGAGTCTTTCAGCGGTTTCTCTCACTTCCGGCTCATGCATCTGAAGGGCCAGGATCACCACCTCAAAGGGTGCAATGGGAATAGGGAAAATGATCCCGTATTCGTCATGATTCTGTTCTATGGCTGCTGCAACAGTTCTCCCCACTCCTATGCCGTAACAACCCATCACCATGAGGCGTTCCTCGCCATTTTCGTCAAGGTAATGGGCCTTCATGGCTTTACTGTACTTGGTTCCCAGCTTGAATATGTGGCCCACCTCAATCCCCCTGCTGAAATGAATTGGGCCACCGCACCTCGGGCAAGGGTCTTGGGGCGTAATGACCCTTAGGTCCGCGAAAGAATCTACCTGGAAATCGCGGCCCAACCTTACGTTTATGAGATGCATGTCTGCCTTGTTGCCGCCGGTTACCCAATTTCTGGCATCCTGGATGGCGTAATCAGCAACAACTCTGACCTTGAGCCCTACCGGTCCCGCAAAGCCAGTAGGTGCACCTGTAGCCTCTTCTATGATTTCTGGAGGGGCCAGTTCAACTATTGATGCACCAAGATAGTTCTTAAGCTTTGTCTCATTTATTTCATGGTCTCCTCGCACAAGGGCAGCCACTGGCTGACCGTCCGCAACATAGATCAAGGTCTTTATTAACATCTCCGGACCAACGGACAGAAAATCGGAGAGTTGACCGATGGTCTTGATATCGGGAGTCTCCACCTCTTGCAGAGGCTTCTCATCTTCTCGTGAAGAGAGCGCCTCGGCAGGAGCCGCTTGCGGCGCCTTCACCTCGGCCTTCTCCAGATTTGCCGCATAATTGCACTTCATACAGCTTACCAATTGATCCTCCCCTGTTTCAGCTAATACCATAAACTCATGGGAGTAACTGCCGCCAATTGCTCCACTATCGGCCTCCACTGCCCTGAACTTAAGGCCACAGCGGGTAAATATACGACTGTATGCCTCGTACATGGCCTCATAGCTCCTGTTGGCCCCTTCTTCGTCAACATCAAAGCTGTAAGCGTCTTTCATGATGAACTCTCTACCCCTCATGAGGCCAAAACGAGGCCGTATTTCATCGCGAAACTTGGTCTGAATCTGGTAGAAGTTAACGGGTAACTGCTTGTAAGAGCGAATTTCCTTTCTCACCAGATCAGTGATGACTTCTTCGTGAGTTGGGGCCAGACAGGCCTCTCGGTTGTGGCGGTCGCGAAAACGCAGCAGCTCCTTGCCGTAAAGATCCCATCTACCACTTTCCTGCCATAGCTCTGCAGGCTGGACTGCAGGCATGAGCAATTCAATGGCGCCTGCTCGGTTCATCTCTTCTCTGACAATATTTTCCACCTTTCTAATGGATCTCAGGCCAGCGGGCAGGTAAGTGTAGATGCCTGCTGTGAGTTTTCTAATAAGGCCTGCTCTTAGCATGAGTTGGTGGCTTATGACCTCTGCTTCTGCGGGGATTTCTCTATAGGTCGGAATAAAGTACTTAGTATACCTCATTGAGTTAATTCTCCTCCTTTCACTTACTGGAATTTTTTACCATAGCTCTAACCTCTTGAATGAGCACGCGCACCAACTGATCCTCGGGAATCTTCTTGACCACCTTTCCCCTCTTGAAAAGAATCCCCTGGCCTCGGCCGCCAGCTACACCAATGTCAGCCTCTTTTGCTTCGCCGGGTCCATTGACCACGCATCCCATTATTGCGATCTTGGGAGAGGCGTTCATGCTGATGAGTTTCTGTTCTACTTCGTTAACCACTCGAAAGAGATCTATCTCGCACCTGCCGCACGTAGGACACGAGATGATTTCTGGCCCCCGGTGACGAAGATCAAGTGCCCGCAAAATTTCATAGCCAGCCCTGACCTCTTGGAGCGGATCGGATGTAAGGGAAACCCTAAGGGTATCGCCGATTCCTTCGAGCAGGAGGGTGCCTATACCTATGGCGCTCTTAACAAGGCCGGGCAAGAGTGTCCCCGCCTCTGTAACGCCAAGGTGCAACGGATAATCTGACCGGCTGCTAAAAAGGCGATAGGCCTTGATCGTGTCAAGGACGCTTGAGGACTTAAGGGATACCTTCACCTTATCGAACCCAAGTTTCTCCAAAAAGCCAAGGTGCTTCAGCGCACTTTCCACCATGGCCTCCGGGGTTGGACCAGCGTACCTTTCTAACATTTCTTTTTCTAGGGAGCCGGAATTTACTCCAATCCGAATTGGGATTTCGTGGTATCCTGCAACTTCGGCCACCTTTTTGAGCCTGTTCTTACCGCCTATATTCCCCGGATTTATCCTTAAGGCATCAGCTCCATGTTCCACAGAGGCAATAGCAAGGCGGTAGTCAAAATGGATGTCGGCAATAAGCGCAATTTGGATTTCTTTCTTAATATGCTTTATTGCGCTGGCGGCCGCTTCGTTGGGAACAGCCACGCGAATTATCTCGCAGCCGGCATCGGTCAGTCTCTGAATCTGTTGAACCGTTGACTTTACATCCACTGTGTCAGTGTTGGTCATAGACTGGACCGCTATGGGCGCACCGCCACCAACAGCGACATTCCCGATCATGATTCTTCTTGTAGGATTTCTCTTTATCTCAATAGCCATAGTCTCGATTGTCTTCAATGCCGAAGGCCCTTTGCGGCAAAACGGGCCCCCAGGTTATCTAATCCCTATCATACCTGAAAATGAGTGAATTAACCAGGCAGGGCTAATCTTTTCTTGCAGGCCTTTACCTTTGGCACACCAGCACCTAGGCGAGCTTATTATTGGGCGGTAGGTTAGTAAAGAAACATGGGTTTGGCTCCCACGTGCCTTACCTTAGGCCGATATTCCTCTACGTCGTATAGCTCTCTCACATCGACTCTCTTTTGTCCCGTGGTGATGGTGCTAATGGGAATATCAGTGTAAATACCCCTGCTCAAGGCTACAAGCCTCCCGTAAGTTTCCCTTAGGAAGAGATCAATGGCCATATTGGCAAAATTTACTGCTACCATGAGGTCCAATGAGTCAGGGGGGCCGCTCCTCATGAGATAGGAAAGCCTCTGATTCAAGACATCCTCACCGGTTAATTCCTTAAGAAGCTCGCCCGTTTTTTCGCCTATCCCGCCGAGTTTCCTGTGACCGTATGGGTCGGATTCCCCGGAGACCAACATGTCGCCCCCTATCATCCGAGCACCTTCTGATATGGTTACCATGGCATAGTTTTTTGGATTTGACTTTTTGTCCTTCAGCACAAGTTCCGCCAATTTCTCGGGGTCGAATGGCACCTCAGAAATAATGGCTCTATCCACGCCAGCCAGATAAGCGGAAACAAGGGAGGTCTCACCGCAATATCTTCCAAATAACTCGATAACAGCTATCCTTTCATGGGATCCGGCACAGGTTCTAAGGGCATGAATAAAGTCGACTCCTCTGGTTACGGCAGTGGAAAACCCAATACAGTAGTCAGTGCCGAACACGTCGTTGTCCATTGTCTTAGGGATTCCTATGACAGGAAATCCTTCCCTGTGGAGTCTCTCGGCAAAACTCAGGGTATCGTCTCCGCCAATGGGTATAACAGCATCTACCTCCAGTACCTGAAGGTTCTTAATAACGTGATCTGTAAAGTCAATTACATCGTCGTCAGTATGAAATTGGTCCTTCAAAAAGTCAGGAGCGTCCTTTTTCCGCGTAGCACTGGGATTGGTTCTAGAGGTATGAAGATACGTGCCCCCGTATCGATCAATGGTTCTGACCTCCACGGGCTGGAGTTCACTGTAACAGTGTGGAGCGGTGGCGGGGTCATGAGGGTTGTAATCTAGGAGGCCTCTCCAACCCCGGCGGATACCCAGCACCCTGAGACCTTCGCTTTTTCCTCGGTAAACCAGGGTCTTTATGCATGCATTAAGCCCCGGGACATCTCCTCCACCTGTCAGGATGGCAATGGTAGTTCCTGTCTTGGTCATTAGCGCTCGTTACCTCCATCTGTTCAAGTATAACTCACCATAATTTCAAACTAATCAAAAGCTCGCAGGGTGTCAAGGCACGTGATGATTTTAGCCTATTGGCCAACGCATCTAAAAGAGGTTTTTCGTTGACAAGGGGCATGAATGAGGTATGGTTACTTATTTTTTGAAAAAATGATAATCTGAGGACAAAACAAAAGGGGGAGGGATTTAATGGCTGTATCAACGAGAATTCAGGAATCTATCAAGAGGTCCTCGTGGATCAGAAAGATGTTCGAAGAGGGCAAACGGAGAAAGGAGCTTTACGGGGAGGAAAATGTCTTTGACTTTAGCCTTGGAAACCCGGATCTGGAACCACCGCATTCATTTAAGCACATCCTAAAGGAATTAATAGAAGATAATACCCCGGGCCTTCACGGATATATGCCTAATGCGGGGTTCGTGGAAACTCGCCAGGCCGTGGCCGACCATTTGAATTCCTACAACAAAACCAAGTTTAGCGCCGATGAGATAGTTATGAGCGTGGGAGCAGGGGGAGCACTGAATGTTATCTTGAAGACCATCTTGAATCCCGGAGATGAGGTAATTATACCCAAGCCCTATTTTGTAGAATACAATTTCTACCTGGACAATCACCAAGGTATCCCAAAACTCGTACCAACAAAGGCGGATTTTTCCATTGACTTGGATGCCATTGAGCAGGCCATAGGAAACAAGACCAAGGCCGTGCTCATTAATTCCCCCAATAATCCAACAGGCCGCGTTTATACCAAGGAGGAACTGGACTCTTTGGGGGAACTGCTTAGTCATTACAGCCAGAAAAGGGGCGAGGTGATTTACCTGATATCCGATGAGCCGTACCGCAACATTGTTTATGACGGCATATCAGTTCCAAGCGTTTTCGACGCCTATAACGAGACCTTTGTTGCCACCTCATTCTCCAAAGACCTTTCGCTGCCCGGGGAAAGGATCGGGTACGCTGCGGTGCATCCGGAGGTATCAGACAAAGAAATGGTAATTGGCGGAATGGTACTGTCTAATAGGACCTTGGGATATGTTAATGCACCTGCTTTCATGCAAAGGGCCATAGCCAGGCTGCTGAACGACAGGGTGGATGTTGGCATCTACCAGAAGAGAAGAGACATGCTATGCGATGCCTTTGAATCCTTTGGCTATGAGTTCGCTCGACCTCAAGGTGCGTTCTATCTTTTTCCTAGGACACCCATAGAGGATGACGTAGAATTTGTGCGTCAACTGCAGGAACAAAACATCCTAACGGTCCCTGGCAGCGGGTTTGGGGGGCCGGGGCATCTCAGGATAGCATATTGCGTGAGCGAGAAAGTGATAGAGAACGCCTTGCCTGGCTTTGAAAAGGCTATAAAGGCAGTAAAGGGCCAGTGATTGGCATAAGGCGGAGGGATTAGGAGGGAGTCAGCCATGTACTCCAAGGTATTGTCACTGAGATTTCCCAAGAAACTTGTCAACGAGCCAGTGGTTTCGAACCTTGTGCAAAAGTTCGACCTTTCCTTCAATATCCTCAAGGCCACCATCTACCCCAGGAAAGAGGGGCTGCTGGTATTGGAATTAAAGGGGCAAAGGAAAAACTTTCAGCAAGGGGTACGGTATTTGAAGAGCCTGGGTGTGAAGGTCGAAAGTATTGCCCAGGACATAAAGCGCAACGAAAATGTATGCTTTCATTGTGGGGCCTGCACGGCTGTTTGTCCGACGGGTGCGCTTTACATTAAGAGGCCTGAGATGGAAGTGATGTTTGACCATGAGAAGTGCAGTGCCTGTGAGGTATGCGTAATTGCCTGCCCCGCCCATGCGATGACAGTGAGGTTTAATAGGAGCTTGCTTTATTGAGGAGCTCCTGTTTCTTACCATGGGAACCGCAGAATGACGAATTACGAATATCGAATGTCGAAGTAAACACTTCATCATTCTGCTGTTCATTATTCGATATTCGATATTCACCCAAATAAAAGTCTTGCTGCTACCAGGTCATTTCAAAGGGTAAAGCAGGTGAGTGCATGAATAAACAAATGCATACGAAGACATTCAAAATATTCACCCTTGGTTGCAAGGTGAACCAGTGGGAGTCTGCATTTTTCCGTACTGCCCTTGAAGACATGGGCTGGGAGGAAGCGAGGGAAGACCCATGTGGCCTGGCTATTGTCAATACTTGTATTGTAACCCAAAAGGCCTCTCATCAATCAAGACAGGCAATTAGACGGTTTATACGAGAAAACCCGGGTGCCCTTGTAGTGGCAGCAGGATGCTATGCCCAAGTCTATCCTGAGGAATTGGGTGAGATAGAGGGCCTGGATATGATAATAGGAAATACCCTGAAATATGCCCTTCCAGAGCTTGTGAGTATGCGGGGGCCAAGGGATAGGCCCCAACTTTTTGTAAAGCCTTTTGCGGGCCGAGTACCATTGGAGCCCTTGGAGGTAAAGAATTTCGCAGAGAGGACCAGGGCCTATCTGAAAGTTCAGGATGGATGCGAGACCTTCTGCAGCTACTGCATAGTGCCTCGCGCTAGAGGACCCTATAGGAGCCTTGAACTGGACCATGTGTTATGGAGCCTGGAGGGTCTTGCAGATCAGGGGTTTAAGGAAGTGGTATTGACCGGGATTCACTTGGGGAAGTACGGAGTGGATCTGCATCAAGAAACAGACCTGGCGGGGCTATTGGCAGAGATAGGCAAGAGACAGTTTCCGCTAAGGATAAGGCTAAGCTCGCTGGAGCCTGGCGAGATAAATGATGCTATCATAGAAATGGTTGCCTCGGAACCATGGCTTTGCAGGCATTTTCACGTGCCCCTTCAAAGCGGGGATGCAAGGGTGCTCAAGGCCATGGGCAGGACGTACAGCCCGGAGGATTACCGCAGCCTCATATTAAAGATAAGGGAAAAAGTACCACTTGCTGCGATTGGTGCTGATGTGATGGTTGGGTTTCCATTTGAAGGGGAGAAGGAATTTCAAAACACCCTTAAGCTTGCAAAGTCCTTGCCTGTATCTTACCTCCATGTTTTTCCTTATTCACCAAGGAAGGGTACCCCGGCAGAGAAACTGGGTAACCCTATCCCTCCTGATGTGGTGAAGCAGCGCGCAAGGTGCATGAGAGATCTGGGCCTGAGAAAAAGGGCTGATTTCTGGAACTTATGCGTTGGTATAGAGTTTGAAGTATTAGTGGAGAAGTGGGAAGAGGAGCATCCCCCTGTGGTCCAGGGCCTAACGGATAATTACCTAAGCGTGAGGTTCCCTTCGCATTGCAACCCAGGTGAAATGACAAGGTTATTATTAAGGAAAGAATACCTGGACGTAGAAGAAGCCGAAAACACCTTTCATCCTTAGCCGTGATATTAGGAATTGGAGACCAAGGTAACGGTTTTTGTGGCCTTCTTGAGCAACCGCTGCTTTGTCTTGAAAAGCTTGGTGCTGAGGCTTACATGATAGGTGTGGGGATTGTGGAAACGCTTGTAAGCATCATCTAAGTGCTCAAGACCAGCCAAGGTATGCCCCCTTATCTTGTGTAGCGAGGGGCACTCGTAAACCAATTCCCCTTGGTGGAACACGGGTACTAGGAGCTCCTCCATAGTGAAATGGCGCGGGTATTTTTTAAACACGTGGGCGAACATGGGGTGATAAACTCTGAAGGAGCGCCCGCGTGGTAACTCTTCTTCTTCCAAGAAAAGCACGTCTCCGCGCATTTGACCCCGCCTGTCGAACACACGCACAAGTTTCTTTACTCCTGGATTGGTTATCTTTTCTGGGTTGTCTGACCTCTTTATCTTTGGCACCATCTTCTTGCCGTTTTCATCCAGGGCCGTGAGCTTGTATACACCTCCCAGCGCTGGGGTAGAGTAAGAGGTAACCAACCGGGTGCCTACCCCCCAAAGGTCTATCTTGGCCCCCTGGCGCTTTAGGCTCTCTATGAGCCATTCGTCTAGGTCACTGGAAGCAACTATAACCGTATCTTCCAACCCGGCCTCGTCAAGCATTTTTCTAGCTTCTTTGCTGAGATATGCAAGGTCCCCGCTATCCAGCCGAATTCCCTGGAGCCTATAACCTTTTTCCTGGAGCTCCTTTCCCACTCTTATGGCATTGGGTACACCGCTTCGCAGTGTGTCGTAGGTGTCCACAAGGAGGACGCAGGAGTCGGGATAGACCCTTGCATAGGCTCGAAACGCCTCCAATTCACTGGGGAAGCTCTCCACCCAGGAGTGGGCGTGGGTGCCTCTTATGGGTATACCGTAAATCTGCCCTGCTAGGACGTTAGATGTACCTTCGATACCCCCCACATAGGCAGCTCTGGATGCCATCAGTGCCCCGTCTGGGCCATGGGCCCGCCTAAGGCCAAAGTCAACCACGGGATCGTTTTGGGCCGCGTGGCGGATACGAGCGGCCTTGGTGGCTATGAGGGTTTGAAAATTCATTATGTTGAGGATCGTAGTTTCTATAAGCTGGGCCTCGGGCAAGGGAGCGGTCACCCGTATGAGGGGCTCATGGGGAAATACAATTGTTCCTTCGGGGATGGCCCAGATGTGGCCAGTAAATTTAAAGTCCTTTAAATAGAGGAGGAAATCCTTTGTAAATAGACCAGTGCGTTCAAGATAGGAAAGATCTTTTTGGGTGAAGTGCAGTGTTTTTAGATATCGGATTACATCCTCAAGACCGGCCACTATACAAAAACCACCCTGGTCCGGGATCTTTCTAAAAAAATAATCAAAATTTGCCCATTGATCTACCTTACCTTCCTTTACATAACCGCCCACCATGGTCAGCTGGTACAGATCAGTAAGCAGGGCCCATTTTGTCCACATGGGTACGCCTCCTCCTCATTATCTCTTTCTTCTCCTTCGCATCTTTCTGGCCTCCTCTTTCCATCCCCTGGGCTTCCTCCCCTTTGCCCTCCTCATGGGATCGGGGTCCCTACTAATGTCAAGCTGAAAGGTGCCGGCACCGATATCCATTTGTATTTTTTGCAGAGGTTTCGTGGGCGCAGCTACCTTTTTTGGCTCCTGTTTAGGGGGCAGTGGTCCGCCAATATACTGCGGCGCGATCTGCTTTGCAAGGTAAAGAGAGCCGAAACGAAACAAGGGAATACCATTTCTGTGCGCCTTGAGGGCCAGAATTTCAAGGATTACTGGCTGAGGATCCTTTCTTTTGCCTATCCTCAATGCGGTTTGACGTTCCGGGTACAGTACTACCCACCGATTGTCAGCAGAGCTAAGACCT
>DQZA01000079.1 GCA_011042035.1 Desulfobacteraceae bacterium | reverse complement strand
CTGCAGGCAGGTCTCAAGGGAGAGGGAATCTATGGATGGGCACTACTTACGGTGAAAAGTCTTTTACGGAATTCTGGTAAGGAGGAAAAAATGGATTTGAGCAGAAAATTGGGAATTGGAATTGTCATGATAATACCTGCCTTTGTCACCGGTGGCCTTGTTTGGTCCATTATACCTTCCTGGATTGCAGTGGTTATCTGGGAGATCATCATGGTTTTGATCTATGCCGGCATCATTAAAGGAAAGTTTTCGTTTTCTAAGAAAATGGCGTGACCAATTTGTTCCACGGCCCTGAAAGGGAGCAGGCCGCTTTAGAAGCGGCTACGCCATAAAATGAAAAACTTCTTGACCCATCTCTCGCCTCAACAGGTCTTACCGCTAAGCTTTCTAGGCATTATTATTCTTGGGGCCCTCCTGCTTTTGACTCCCTGGGCTACTAAAGGCGGGGGCATGGCTTTAGTCGATGCCCTTTTTACCGCCACCTCGGCAGTATGTGTTACAGGGTTGATAGTGGTGGATACAGGGAGTTACTTTACTCCCTTTGGGCAGGGTGTGATCCTTGGCCTCATCCAGGTTGGCGGCCTGGGAATCATGACCTTCTCGGTGCTCTTTTATAGTCTCCTTGGATCCAGCATACGACTGAGGGACAGGATAGTGGTCCAGAGCAGCTTCACCACGGGCCAAAGGGGTGATATCCTAGATTTGGTTAAGTCCATTTTCTTGTACACTTTTGTTGTTGAGGCCATTGGCGCCGCTTTGCTATTCATGGCTTGGCCTGAGGGTTTATCCCATTCAAAGGCGCTGTGGATAGCAATCTTTCATAGTATATCAGCATTCTGCAATGCGGGTTTTTCTCTGTTCAAAGACAGTTTCGTGGGCTACCAGTTCAACTGGTGGATTAATTTGATAGTGACAAGCTTGATAATCGCGGGAGGACTTGGGTTCATAGTTCTTGAGGAGATGGGAAAATGGCTGAGACAAAAGGCCACCAAAAAAGGAAGACCTAGGTTATCGCTACATAGTAAGATAGTTCTTACCACCACCGCGTGCCTGATACTGGGTGGGGGAGTGCTTTTTTTCTTGCTAGAGTCGGGTGATTGCTTGGCTTCTGCGCCTCTTCATGGAAAGATTCTAGCTTCCTATTTTCAATCCGTAACAGCTCGCACAGCCGGGTTTAACACCGTGGATATATATGCCCTGGCAAACCCCACCTTGTTCATTCTCATTATCCTTATGTTCATAGGGGCGTCTCCTGGGTCATGCGGTGGAGGTGTGAAGACCGTCAACGCTGCTGTACTTTGGATAATAGCGAAGAATAGGTTCAAGGGAAAAGAAGAGGGAGAGGTGTTCAAGCGGACAATTCCTCGCGAAACACTAAGCCGCTCTGTAACAATCATAATTAGCTCTGTCGTCTTAATCTCCATTGTGGTATGCCTCTTGATGATATCAGAGACCGGAGGCCATGCTCACCCCCAGACGAGAGGAAAGTTCTTGGAATACCTCTTTGAAACGGTTTCAGCCTTTGGGACCGTGGGGCTTAGCATGGGGGTAACATCCGCATTGACAAACATGGGCAAGATTCTCATTATGGTGATGATGTTCCTGGGCAGGCTTGGCCCCCTGAATCTGGCTTTCTCCCTGGCGAAGCGGGCGCCGGCTAAAAGGTTTCATTATGGCGAAGAAAAAATCTTTATAGGATAAAAAATGAAAAAGTTTGCGGTGTTTGGGCTGGGAAATTTTGGGTTTTCGGTTGCAAAGGCCCTTTATGAAGAAGGACATGAGGTTCTTTGCGTTGACTATGAGGAGGGGAGGATCAACAAGATCCAGGATTTTGCTACCCACACCATCATTGGTGATGTGACAGATCGGGAACTGCTCGAATCAGCAGGAGTATCGGACATGGACGCCGTGATCGTGAGCCTTGGAGATAATCTTGCTGCCAGTATCCTCACTACCCTCTATCTGAGAGACCTTAACGTGAAGAACATTTTGGTAAAGATCCGAAGTGAAGACCATGGCCGAATTCTCGAGAAAATAGGTGCTACCGAGGTGATCTTCCCGGAAAAGGAAACCGCCATAAAGATCGCAAAAAGTCTGTCCAACCCGAATATCTTGGATTACATTCCTTTGTCTCCTGAGTACAGCATCTTGGAGGTGGCGCCCCCTAACCATTTTATTGGAAAAACACTAAAGGAAATTAATCTCAGGGCAAAATATGGGGTGAACGTAATCGCCATTAGGGAGCTTGTCCCCGATCGGCTTACCATGGCACCCGGGGGTGACTTTATCATAAAGGACAGTGATATTTTCATAGTGCTGGGACGACCGGAGGATATTGCGAAGATACAGGATAAGGGATAAGGCCGAATTTTTACATTATCTCAGTATAAGAACCGAGGATTGGGCCGACCTAACAAGCTTTCCCACTCTGTCCTGGGAGAAAAACTTGCCAATCAACGATTTATGACCCATCCAAAGGGCAATCAGGCCTTTTTCAGCAGTGTCCGCTATAAACTTATCAAGCAAAGAGACATCCACCACAGACACCCATGCCTTGATCTTCTGAGCCGTGTAGTATTGTAAGATTTGCTTCATTTTTTGATCCACTTCTTCTCTTAAATGCTCTGACTCTGTGAGCCCCACAAGGGCGAGGTCCGTTTGGTGCAATGTCACCATTTGGTTAATTAGCTCAAGGGACTCTTGGCTCACGCTGTCATGGTCCAGGCAGCAGACGATCTTGGTAGGTTTTTTTTCCTCTTTCACAACGAGCACCGAGCATGGGGCGGCCTTTACTATCTTTTCAGGGGCATTACGATCCTGCTCCCATGTGCACTGCTCACCCTTACTGCAGCCTACCACAATAAGGTCACTTTGCTCTTCAACTGCTTCGGTGAGTATTTGTTTCGTGGGTTGGCCAAACCTAATTCTCACGCGGAAATCCTTCATCCCTTTACACACGCACATCTCTTCCAAGAGGCCTTTTCCTCTGTCTACCAGTTCATAGCCCCATCGTTTTATCGCATAGGGGGAAACAGATTCGTCTTTGAAGTAGCCGAGAAATTCTTCCCTGAACTCCTGGAGCTTCCTCACAATTGGCAGGTTTCGAGGCGGCTGTGTTCCATTTGAGGCAGGTTTTCTCGATTCCACTCCAAGCAGGGTAACATCTGCCCATGTGTTCATCGCCAGCTTGGCCACCTCATTGACTACATATTGGCTATATCGATTAGTATCTAGGGCAACAAGTATTCTCATTGACTCCTCCTCTTTTCTAACGCCTTCCCCCGGGCCTCCGTTATGTGCATCTTTTGCCAACTACCTGGGAACTTGGCAGGGCATGCAATCCCTGGAAAGGAAGGCATCAACATATGAAAATTGGACTTGGGGTAAATGCCAAGACCGTGTGTATAGGGCTTTTCTTGTCCAATGCGTTCCTAACAGCACATACAACTAGCCCGTATCTGCTCAGGTAATCAGCAATGTCTTTCGGATGCCCAGTTAAAACTTGGCCTTTTTGCAGGTCCAGGCCCTTCTTTCTGATGGCATCAACGAGATTATCGAATCCCTGCGCCTCGTGGGCCTCTTCGTTTACTTCTAGGTCCTTTTTGTCTTTCTTGGGAACTAAGTGTATTACATCAAGTGGAAGCTTTGCCTGTCTAAGTATGTCAGAAACATCGTCCACGAGCTTTGAAGGTTCGAGGCCTACGTAGCTAAGCAGGGCGACTTTTTCCAAGGGCACTAGATTTTTCACCACGATTGCGGGGCAAGGTGCGCTTTGGTACAATTTTGAGGTTATCAATTTCTTGAAATCGCCTTCGTCAAATGAGGCTAGGATTCCTTCCATGAAGAGGTCGTAAGCGCCAGTCTGTAGTTCCTTCAATATCTCGTTTTCTCTCTCACCCACCACGACCCGTGGGGCCGCCAGAGCAGGGCAATAAGGTTTTTCCGTTCTAATGAGAAGGTTTATTTCTTCCTCTCCCTTTTCGGCGAGGGCGTGCTCCCAGGTGTGACGCACCCACCCCGTGCCAAAAAGGCTGCCTTTTTGTTCGGGCTCCTTGACGTGAATTGGTTGGAGGGCAATCTCCATGAAGTGAGCGAGTTGCCCGGCGTACCTAATAGCAATACTGGAGGCAAGATCAGGATTTACTGAGACAAGAATATTTACCATAACCACCACCTAACTAAGAAATGTTTCCTTTGATTTTTTTCTCCGCCCTTTCCACTGCATCCTGGATCTCTCCAAGCTTAAAAGGCTTGGCCAAGAAATCAAATACCCCTTTTTGAAAGGATTCCTTTGCCGTTTCCATGGTGGCGAACCCTGTAATTACAATGACTTCTGTCGCAGGAGACCTCTTTTTCACTTCTGTTAGAAAGGCCATTCCGTCAAGGCCCTCCATTTTTAGGTCCGTGATTACGATGTCGAAATTGCGCTCGGTAATGCGTTTGAACGCATCTGAGCTTCTGAAAAAGATTTCAACCTCGTAGCCTCTCTTCTCCAACGCAGACTTTAGTCGTTTACACACAATGGGCTCATCGTCCAGTACGAGGATACTCGTTGGTTTTTGGTCTTCCATAACCTCTCTCCTGTTTTGCCTGATTTAGTGAACAGTACCAGCATCCACACATATTGTCTGGAATGCCTCGACAAATCTGTTGATTTGGTTATCATTAACCATTTGGACGTCCAGTTGCCTTGTGAAGGCCACCAACACACCAATAACCCTCAACTTCTCCTTCATCTCTTCAATACCAAGTTTTTTGACCCTTGCCACCACCAGATCTCCTCGGAGGTCCACCCTGAAGTCGTTCATGGTCAAGATTTCTCCCACTAGCTTTGCCCTTCTAGACCTCCTAGACAAGTCCGTAACACCACCAAGGAACCTAAAATAAACATAATTGTCATTCACGTTTTCGCTAATATAGGCGTCTATCATATTAAAATGGTAACCAAGACGCAAACTGATGTTCGCATAGTTCAAGGAGACGACCGCCAAATTTTGTCCTATGAATTTTGGGGTGGCAAGGGAAGAGGAAAATGTCCTGGTGAGGCTGGACATGAAACTTCCAAAGTCAACGGACATGGGTTCAGTACTCCATGCCCCAGGGCATAACAGCCCTTTTACAAAAGCGGCCATAGGGATAGACCCAATTTCATCTACTTGAACCTTTCTGGACACCGGCCCTCCACTGAGCCCCTCTCCCATATCAATGAGGACCAGATCCAAGGGCACTGGCAAATCCAGGTGAAGGGGAGGGGTATGGGAATTTCGAGTGCCGTAGTAACTCAATTCAATAATTTCTTCCACAGCCTTTTCATGAATAAACCTAGTTATATCGTGAAATGTCTTGCAATGGTGCGGACTGAACTTTTTGTCCAGTGGATCAAGTAGATTCAAAGGGGAAATTTTTTTCAACACTCGTCTCAGCAACCGGTATTCATAAGTCTCTTCAAAGGGTTCCTCATTGAATTCATAGTAACAAAGCTCTTTTACTTTTCCCTCATAAACGACGTTTTCTTCAGCGTCAACCGTAATCTCCTGGCCTTGTTTTAAAACCTTGGTGGCGATACCCGTGTTTACTATGGTTGGGACGCGAAATTCACGGGCTATGGTTGCCATGTGCCCGGTAGGTGAGCCAATATCTGTGAGGACTGCAGCGGCTTTTCTTATGACCTTGGCAAATCTGGGAGATGTGTTACGGGCAACAAGCACGGCGCCCTCTGGAAAGCGGTCTAGATCTTCGTCGCTTCTCACGAGGAAGGCCTTGCCGATCCCTATGCCTTTCTGGGCAATGTCTCCCTTGCCAGAAAATATGGTATGGGCTCCCCTCAATGCAGAAGGAATATCACATACTAGCCTTGCGCCTTGTGAGCCGATGTTTAGTTGCCTAGATTGAAGTATATAGAGGTTGCCACTGTGATCATAGGCAAATTCAATATCCTGGGGTTTCTTGAAATAGCGCTCAATCATTATACCGTGTTCAGCGAGTTCACGGAGTTGCTCATTAGTCAGACATGCCTTTGTTTGGAGTTCATCCGGTACTGGTACATTTTCGGTTCCGCCTTCTTGCTTTACCACCATACGCATGGCCTTTCTAACTACTTTAAGACCCTTCACCTCATGAGGAGGTTCCCGAGATACCTTGAATTGATCCGGGGGCACTTCTCCTGAGACAAGGGGTGCTCCAAGGCCCCATGTAGCGGAGATCACCATGAGTTCCTTTTGAGAATCTTGAGGGTCCAGCGTATATAGGACGCCACTGACTGCTGCATCCACCATGAGTTGGCAGGCCACTGCCATTACCACCTCTTTTTCACTGTAACCCCTCTCCCGCCTGTACTCCATTGCGCTAGGGGAGTAAGCGCTGGCCAGGATCTCCTTGTAAGCATGGATGAGATTGTCAGCAGGCTCGTTTAGGAGGCTGAGGAACTGACCTGCAAATGTGTTTTCAGTGTCTTCACCCCAAGCGCTACTTCGTATGGCCAAGAAAATCTCTTTACCCGATTCATATTCTGAGAGGGATTCAATTGCCTTTTTCATTTCTTTCTTCAGCCTTGGGGGCATGGCTCCCCCCTTGATCAACCTTTGAATCCTTTTTGAAGCCTCTGTGGTGCTTATTTTCCCCTGGGCCCAGCTATCGGCTATGGCATTGACCTCATTCCAGAGACGATTGTGATCCATGTAGGCCTTGAAGGCCCTTGTGGTGATGGCAAAACCTTCGGGGGTCCTAACGCGCAAGAAGTTCCTTATTTCAGCCAAGTTCGCATTCTTGGCCCCGACTACATCAGAAAAATCACGACTAACAAGATTGTAGGGCATGGTGAAGTCACTTTCGGGGATGACTATCCTGCCCTCCAATTCTTCTTCGATCTCAGAGTTGATCCTGCTGAAGGCGTCATACAGTGGCAAGTACTTATGGGGAGCTATGGCATCAAGGTTGTAAATAAGCTTGTAAACATAATCGGCCATTTGTCCACATGCAGACCGAATGTACTGTTTGTCAAAGATATAATCCCCACTGAGTTTGTCTCCCATTTCTGCCATCAGGTCCAGGACCTTGTTGTTGAATTCAAGAATGGTTTGGAATTTCGTAAAAATTTCCACAAAGGGCAGACCCTTTGAGCGCCTCCCCATGATGGGATGCAGTACGGATCTGGCCCATTGCAGAACAAGGTTCATAAAATGCTCTCTTTAATGCCCCCCTTTGCCCCCTTTGAAGATTATGCCCATGATCAAGCCGGCAATAATGGCAATCACCGTGGCAAGTACGCCGTAAGTGGTGCTGTGCTGGAATGCCAGCGACGCAACTAAGTTGGGTAAGCCCTTTTCTTCCGCCTTCAGTATTTCCTTTGCAGAGGCAATAACCTTGCCGGAGTTTATGGCCGCTAAATGGACCTCATAATTCCCGGGGACAAGCTTAGAGGGCAAAGTAACATTACAAGTAAAGGGCTTTGTTCCATTTATACTTTTACCATATTCTAACGCACCTTTGTTAATAGAATAAAGCCCTTCCTTGGTCTTTAACTTTAGGAACTCCCGGAAAAGAAAATCCTTATCTTCTGGCTCAGGTGTTATTGATATCTCCTTTTTCAAGGCCTCAAATCCTATGGGGAGTGATTTGATGTTGGCCTGGTCACTGGTGAAGAGAAGATAGAGGTTCGGCACGTCATGGAAAACCACAGTCCCAATATTCATCCACAATAAACCAAGGGCCTTGCCTTTTTTCTTGAATTCTGTATCCCGGCGGTGCCCCGTGACGTAGATCACTGCCTCAGAACCCTGGGGCACTTCCCCCGTAACCTTAATGGATGCGCCATTGTAGGTTGCTCCAATAATGATAACGTTTGGCTCCAGTCTAAGCTTCAGACTGCCTCCCATGCCAATACCACTTAAGGCCAACACCATGGAAAGGCCAAGGCATATAATCATTGTATTTATCCCTATTTTCTTGAGTGAGCGCTTCACCTTAATGACCTCCTTTGTAGGCTAGCATAATATGTGGAGTAAGCAAGAGACTCAAAAGCATCTTAACCATGACAATCAGCACAATTGAAGCGAGCAGTATTTTTAGTTGGTCTCCCTTGAGTTTTTTGCTGATCATTGCGCCAAACTGAGCACCCAAGGTGGAACCGAGCAATAGGATAAGGGCAAGGATAAAATCCACCGTGTGATTGGTATGTGCCTGCATTATGGTGACGTTAACACAAGTAAAAAGGATCTGAAAAAGACTTGTTCCGACCACGACGTGCATGGGCATTCTGAGCAGATATACCATCACAGGGACCATGATGAAGCCTCCTCCTACCCCCATAATGGCAGCTAGGATTCCCACGAAAATCCCCAGAATAAGAGGCATAAGAATGGATAGCTCCACCCCAGATTTTTCAAAATAGGTCTGCCAAGGCAGTTTCTTGACCAGCTTAGCATACCTAGATTCGCCTTTAGGGGCGGTCTCTTTTGCCTCCTTTTTGCGCATTGCTTGTAAGCTTTCTATGAACATGTAAATGCCGACAAATCCCAGCATCAAGACGTAGGTGATTTTGATCAGGAAGTCTGCATTTCCAAGTTCCCTGAGAACCTTTATGATCTGTACGCCCACTGTTCCTCCTGCCACACCACCTATGAGCAAAAGGATCCCCATCTTGAAATCCACGTTCCCAAGTCGGTAGTGGGCTAAGGTACCAGAGGTGGAAGCCCCCACAATCTGGTTAGAGTCCGAGGCCGCTGCCACAGTGGGCGGGATACCCACCATTATGAGCAGAGGGGTCATTAAAAAGCCTCCTCCCACGCCAAATATCCCTGAGAGCAGACCCACAAAACCACCCATGGCGAATATAAGCAAAACATTCACGCTACTTCCTGCAATTGGTAGGTACAAGTGCCACATCATTCACTCCTTTTGCTAGTTATTTTAACCCCTTTTTCGTTCACAATTTCTATCCTGCAATCAACTCTGCGCCTTATCTTTTCAACAAAATCGAAAAACTTGGTGCTAGCCCCCTTCTTGCAAGACGGGGGCACACCTAGCACCAATAGGGTTACCTTGTTGTCCCTTATGAATTTAACGACCTCTTCATCGAACGCGCCAGAGGCAATGTACAGCTCCACTGAAATGCCTTCCGAGCGAGCCTCTTCTATAAGGGATTCAACCTCCTCTTTCAGTCTCACCGGAAGAGGCTTTTCAAGGCCTTCCGACACGGTGCATCCTGAGACAATTAAGATAAAGAGCTTAGCATGGATTCTTCTTGCTAGATTCAGACCGTGGACTACAGTCCAAACCGATGTTTTTTCTGGATCCAGGGCAACGAGGATTTTTTCCATGAAAAATTCAACCTCCCCATAGGCACTCATGCAATCTCAGTTCCAATTTGCGGTGTGAATTTAATGGGGATTAACGATTCTACTGGAAACTAATGGGTTCTCGCCTATCTATTTGAAATTACAGTCTAATATGGGATGAAGGCAGAAGGGAAAGAAGGGGGGTGCAAACTTAAATTTGACTGAGGGGGATTCATTTTATTTAAATATCTTCAAAGTGAAACAAAAGCCTTGTTCAATTTGGAACAAACTCCACTGTCCTGTTTAATTCCCCATAAGTCCGTATTTGCGCATCTTCCGCCATAGGGTAGTGCGCGGAAGGTTCAGGATTTTGCTTGCAAGGCTTTTATTAAATCCCGTTTTTTTGAGGACCTTTTCTATATAATCCTTTTCAACTTCTTCCAGGCTAAGAAGGCCTTCACCTAGTACTGATTTGAATTCCAACCTCTGAAGGTCGGAGGGAAGGTCTCGGGTTCTTATAATTTCGCCCTCGGCCAGCGCCACAGCACGCTGAATTATGTTCTCTAGTTCCCTTACGTTTCCCGGATAATCATAATGCATCAATATTTCTAGGGCTCGATCAGATATCTTCTTGGTCTTCTTGCCAAATGATTTATTATACTTAGAAATGAAGTGAGAGATAAGCAAAGGGATGTCGTCCTTGCGCTCGCTCAACCTGGGTAGTGAAAGGGAGACCACATTTAGCCGGTAGTAAAGGTCGTTCCTGAAACTTCCCTCGCAAATGGCCTCTCTTAGGTCCTTGTTGGATGCGGCGACGATTCGTATATCAAGGTCAATGGGTTTTGTGCCCCCTACCCGAAGAATCTTCTTGTCCTGGATCACCCGCAAGAGTTTTATCTGCATTGAGAGGGGCATCTCTCCGATTTCGTCAAGGAATACGGTCCCACCATCGGCCGATTCAAGCAAGCCTATTTTCGTTGCAGTTGCCCCTGTGTAGGCACCCTTTTCGTGGCCGAATAGTTCATTGGCGATCAGTTCGTCTGTAAAACCACCACAATTAAATGACACAAATGGGCGGTTTTTCCTTGGGCTAAGCACGTGAATTGAGCGGGCGGCTAGCTCTTTACCTGTGCCGGTTTCACCCTGGATAAGCACATTGCAGTTAATGGGTGCAACCTTTCGAATGGTGTCAAAGACCTCCTGCATTACCCGGCTATTTCCTATAAACCCCTTGAACACATCTTCGTGGCCCAGGGATTCCTTTAGGCGTCTGTTTTCTTCTCTCAGTTCAATTTTTTCCTTTGCGCCCTTTGCCAGGAGGCGAACCTCATCAAGGCGGAAGGGCTTTGTGAGGTAGTGATATGCGCCCATTTTTATTGCTTCTATGGCAGTTTCAATGGAGCCGTATCCGGTTATTATGATAACCTCAAGATCTTCATGGACAGGTTTTAGTCGCGATAGAACATCCAGCCCATCCATGTCCGGGAGCCGTAGGTCCAGAAAAACTACCTGAAAGGGGTGAGTCCCCTGGGCTTCGAGGAAATCTGAAGCTGTTTGGAATACCTCAACCTCAAATTCCTTGTCTGAAAGTGCCCTCTTCAGTCGATTGCCCACTGTGAGTTCATCGTCCACAACCGCCAAGCGCATCTATTGCCTATCCTCCTTGTTTTCCTCATCTTCTCTACATGCCGGGATATACACAGTGAATGTGGTGCCGACACCCTCTTGGCTTTTTACCTCTACGTAACCTCCGTGCTTCTTAATTATGCCATAAACTATTGACAGGCCCAAACCAGTACCCCTTCCTGCAGGCTTGGTGGTAAAAAACGGGTCAAATATTTTCTCTAAGGCATCGGGCTTGATGCCCACACCTGTGTCGCTTACCTCGATGGCTACATAGCCCTCCTCTGCTTGCTTTGCGCTAATGGTGATTTTCCCCCCGTCTGGCATGGCCTGAATTGCATTCAAAAGCAAATTTAGGAACACCTGTTCCAGGTTGTGAAGGTTTCCGCAA
The DNA here is from genome assembly GCA_011042035.1 of Desulfobacteraceae bacterium. Classification (GTDB taxonomy): domain Bacteria; phylum Desulfobacterota; class DSM-4660; order Desulfatiglandales; family Desulfatiglandaceae; genus B111-G9. The sequence continues at coordinate 6,478 of DQZA01000079.1, read as the reverse complement.
ATGGGTAGGATATCCTCGGGCAGATTAAGCTCCAGCTTCACACCCATAATCATAAGTTGATTTCGCACGAGTTTTACGGTCTCCTGAATCACGGTTTTCACTTCCAGCTTCTTAAGTGAAGGGGCCTCGGTTCGAGAAAAATCCAGGAGGTTACGAACCACCTCACTGGCCCTGCTGGCCTGATTGATGATATCCAGTATCATCTCCTTAGATTCGCCCTTGTCCAGGGTATCAGATTCCTCCAAGAGTGTTTCCGCGGTGAGCGAAATGTTGTTAAGGGGATTATTGAGCTCATGGGCGATACCAGAGGTGAATGTTCCTATGGAGGCCAGTTTTCTGGACTCCACCAACTGCTCCCAGCGGGATTCCAGTTCTGCTGCCATCTTATTGAAGGCGTCAATGAGCTGTGTAACCTCATCATTGGTCTTGCCAGAGTTAGGAATAGGCGTAAAGTTGCCCCTTGCCACCTCTTCTGTGGCCTTTTGAACAAATGCTATTCTGCTCAATATACTCTTTGCCAGGGACTGGAACATAAAAATTATTAAAATAACAACCCCTCCCATATACGCCAGGGGAAGGATAAGGATCTGCCTTAACATCTCATTGATTCTTTTTCTTTTCTCCTGAAGTAGCTTTTGGGTGAAATCAACCATTGATGTGCCAATGCCCCTGAGCTCTACTAAATCCGGCTCTCCGCATTTTCTTATACATGCTTCAATGGCAGTTCTATATCGCAGAAGATCCGCCTGAAATTTCTTGTATCCCCTCTCCCCGACTATAGCCGTTATCTTGGGTGCTAGTCTTTCCGCTTTCCTGCTAGTCTGATCTAAATAGAGAGAGATTTCCTTAAGACTGCTTATTTCTCGAAAATACATGAAATTTTTTTCATATCTCCGAACCTCTAGAATGTCCTCAAAGAGGCCATGGAATTGTTCCATCAACAGAAGCTTCTTCTTAAGGTTCAGGACTTGCCAGGAATAAACCCCGGTAAGAATCCCTGCAAATCCGATACAACCAATAAAAATCACTATAATTTTTCCTCTGATTGTTGAGAACTGACCCTTGAACATGGAGTACCTCCAACATAAGCCGCGCGGATCGTTTCAAACTGGTACATACTTGGCCAAATTGAAACAAGAATACCATCTCAAGACCCTATTGTACATCCCTTAACTTGAGAAAGGTTCAGGATTTCTTTCTGCAGGCTAATCAAATACCATTCAGCGATGTTGTTTTGTTTTGAAAAGTATGATATTTGCCAATCCTAATTTCGAGCAATAGAACGTCTAATTTTTTGTTCCAAGTAAGTTTGATGGAATCGTAAAAAGTGAAAAAGCCCTTACTTTTGTTATTCCCACGCCCGCCTGCAGCAGGCAGGCCTACGCGGGAGTGACGCTTGAAAGGACTTTTTACGACTTCATCAAGTTTCTTCTGGTAAAGGCAAATGATGGATCAGTCATAGGCGATGAAAGGGGGTCTTAATGGCAATTATCACTATTTCGAGGGGCTCTTACAGCCACGGCAAAGAGATTGCTGAAAAGGTGGCAGCCAAATTGGGTTATGAGTGTATCAGCAGAGAGGTGCTGATAGAGGCCTCGGAATTTTTCAATGTTGCCGAAATGAAACTTACCAAATCCATCCATGATGCTCCTTCCATTTTGGAAAGAATGACTCATGGCCGCGAGCGTTACCTGCTTTACATAAAGGCAGCCCTTCTGGAACATGTGAAGAATAACAATGTGGTATACCATGGGCATGCCGGGCATCTGTTGATCCCAGAGTTTCCCAATGTGCTCAAGGTACGGATAGTAGCGGATTTAGAAAGCAGGGTAGCCTTTATGCAGCAACAAGAGGGGATTTCTAGGAACGAGGCACTGAAAAGGATAGAGGCGGATGACAGGCAGAGGGAGCTGTGGACACGGTATCTTTATAATAGGGAAATCAAGGATCCAATGCTCTATGACATGATCATTCGCATTGACCGGTTAGGAGTAGATGAGGCCTGCGATCTCATATGTACTGCGGCAGAGAGTGAGCAATTCAGAGTTGATGAGAAAATTTTACAGAATTTGGCTGATCTGGCTTTGAGGACCCGCGTAGAGGCTGCTCTTGTTGATGTATGCGAAACAGAGGTTTCCGTCTCAAATGGGGTAGTTCAAGTTAATGTAGAGGCTGGAAAAATCAGGAAGACCGGGGCAAGCCGTTTGGAGGTTCAGGAGAAAGTCAAGGAAAGGATCGTGGCAGATATATTCAAGGAAGTATGTAATATAGTGGGGGCCATCCCTGGTGTAAAAGAGGTTCATTGTGAGGTGAATCCACCGGATTATTCATAATCAATTTCCACCGACCAAACAGTTGATTGCCTTATTTACTTCCTTGCAAATTTTTTCACAATCTGGTAGGGATAGCTCGTCTTTGTTTCAAAGTGAAAATCATACGTCTGCGAAGTCCCGAGCCGGACGCACCTCGAAATTAGTGAGATGGAGGAATAGGCTGTGACAACTGACATGATTCTTACCCTTGCTGTGCTTGTATTTGCCATAGTACTCTTCGTCTTTGAATGGGTTCGAGTGGATGTGGTGGGCATCATAATGATGGTGCTGCTCCCCCTCATAGGGCTAGTCACTCCCCAGCAGGCCTTCTCTGGCCTGAGCAGTAATGCGGTTGTATCGATCATAGCAGTAATAATTATAGGTGCCGGCCTGGATAAGACCGGTGTTATGAATAAGGTGGCTGCCCCAATAATCAAGCTTGGTGGGCGCAGTGAAAGGCGGATAATGGCCCTTATTGCCACGACAGTGGGCCTAATCTCATCAATGATGCAAAATATCGGGGCTGCTGCTCTTTTTCTCCCTGCCGCCCAACGTATTGCCAAGCGGCTGGATATCCCCGTTTCCCGGCTCCTGATGCCCATGGGTTTTTGCGCAATTATTGGGGGAACCCTAACGCTGGTTGGAGCGAGCCCAACTATTCTTTTGAATGACCTCCTGGTTCTAGGTGGCAAAAAGCTGGAGCCATTCGGGCTGTTCACCCAGACCCCAATCGGCGTGTGCCTGCTCTCTAGCGCAGTGCTTTATTTTCTGCTTTTCGGTAAGTTCGTGCTTCCTGCCAGCAAAGGAGAGGCAGACAAAGGTATAACGGCCATGCTAGTGCAAGAGTACCGGGCCCTTGACCAGCCCTATGAGCTGCACATTCCAGAGGATTTCGATGGATCCAAGACCCTTGAAGAGCTGAATATAAGAAGGAATTATCTGGTCACGGTGGTAGCAATAGGAAACGCAAAGACAGGCAAAAAAAAATTGATCGCATCCAAGGCCGACAGCATATCTCCCGGGGATGACATTGTGATAATGGGCGCGCTCGAAAGAATTAAGAGGCTCGCTCAGGACAAACGGTGGACACTAAAGCCAGGACTTGATTTCTTTGCAGACGAGTTTGCCCGAACCAATGCGGGACTTGTAGAGACGGTGGTTTCTCCTCGCTCGGAGCTGATAGGAAAGACCCTTGGGCAGGTCAAATTCCAGGAACGCTTTGGGGTCAATCCTGTGGCTGTTAACAAGGGCCCAAGGATTTACTATGCGGGGATTAATCATGTAAAGCTTAAGATGGGAGATACAATACTGCTGCAGGGTCCGTGGGACCGTTTCCACAGGATAAAGAATTTGCCACAGCCCCGTATTGTGACATTTGCAAGCCCCTTGGAGGGCGAGATTTTGAAGCCTGAAAAGGCCAAATGGGCTGTTTTGTGGCTCGTGGTTGCGCTGGCACAAATAATTATTTTTGATGTCCGTCTGTCGGTAGCCCTGATGTCCGGGGCCCTGGGTATGATTATTACGGGCGTTTTGTCCGTGGACGAGGCCTACCATTCAGTAGACTGGATGACCGTATTTTTGCTCGGCGGATTGATTCCGCTGGGAATTGCCTTTGAACAAACGGGCACTGCCGCATTCATCGCGAAGAAGGTGCTGGACATTGTTGGGCAAGTCTCGCCTATTGGTTTGCTTGCCGTGGTTGGTGTGATGACTTCATTTTTTACCTTGGTAATTTCCAATGTTGGCGCCACCGTATTGCTGGTGCCGCTTTGTATGAATATGGCCATTATGGCGGGAGGAGACCCTCGTATGGCCGCGTTGGTGGTGGGCCTGTCGGCATCGAACACCTTTGTGCTTCCCACCCACCAGGTAAACGCCCTTATCATGCGGCCAGGGGGGTACCGCACCACGGACTACGCGAAGGCCGGGGCCTTTATGACCATCATCTTCCTGGCAGTAATGCTAACGGTTATATATTTCTTCTATGGGGTGAAATAATTACAAAAGAAGGAGATAAGTTTTTTGGCCTGATTCCTCTGGGGACCCTTCTCATATGTCTCCACATGTGCGGAAGGTGGGTTGAAATCGCCTAAGGCAGCCCGGTGCTTTGACATTTAGACGCTAAGGCGTTATAATGGTGTTTTGAAAGAGGAGGTGACACCATGGCCAATGCTGTTAAGAGGGCTACCATATATTTTGATCCGCTCGTTCATAAGGCATTAAAATTGAAGGCCATTGAGAAGTCCACTTCTGTTTCTGAGCTTGTCAACCAAGCTGTGAAGGTGGCTCTAGCCGAGGATTACGAAGACCTTTCCGCGTTTGAGGAAAGGGCTGAGGAGCCTTTGCTTTCCTTCGATGAGATGGTGAAAAAGCTGAAAAAGAATGGGCGGATATAAGGTCTTTTTCAAGGCATCCGTTGAAAAGGATTTCTCAGATATACCCAAGAAAGACCTCCAGAGGATTCTTAATCGCATCAAGGGGCTCGGAGAAAATCCCAGACCCCCAGGCTGTGAGAAATTAACTGGCAAAGAGGGAAGGTATCGCCTCCGACAAGGCAAATACCGAATAGTCTATTCGGTCCAGGACAAAGATCTAACTGTCCAGGTGGTCAAGGTGGCCCATAGGAAGAATGTTTATCGCTAGGGCTACCAAAGAAGATTTTTTCATTTTTTGTTTTCCTTGCGGAAAAAGAAGCAAAGAAAAAAACAGCATAGAATTAGAGAAATGCCGAATATGAAATGAGTGTCCATTTGCTCTCCTCCGTTTTTGTCATTTTCCAGACAGACAAAGCTGAACGCTGATAGCTGAATGCTAATCCCAATCAAGCATTTGCCAGACAAAATACCGGTATGATCCCCTCCTCCACTTCCTCGGTCATACTAGGGGAAAGATCAGGATCGCAGATGACGAATTCTATCCTCTTTATCTCCCTATGGATATCTCTTATGCATTGTTCCGGATCACCGGTTCTTATAATATGGTGAAAGGGTATATTCCTTTCTTCGCATGCATTCTTGAAGTATGACGCGCTTTCTTCACACTTGGCCTTGAATTCCTCGTTGATCAGCTCGCAATACGGTGCCAATTTAGGCGAATCAGCAGGTAGAGGAAGAACATTCACTGCCACTATCTCGTAGCCCATCCTTTCAGCAAATCCCAAGGCGTAATCCATAACCGGCTTTGAAAAAATTTCCTCTTTGCCCACTACTAAGACCTTCCTTGGCTCTGCCTCATACTCCTCAATAATCTGCTGAGCTACCTGCGGGGCCCCAGCCTCGGCAAAGGTAATGGCCTCCATTGTCTTATCGAATCGTTCGGTAAGGGTGCTCTTTCCTTCTAATTCAACATCTTTGTTCTTACCAAACCTTTTCTTTATCTTGCGCAGCATTTCCAGTCCTCCTAAGTAAGGATTAGTTTGTGTGTGTCTTGATCAAGCCTTGTAAACCCGAGCCCTAGGGCGTGCCCTGCGGGCAGTCCTCTTACTAGCCCTTTTGCTCGGCCTTTTTGCCTCACCTTGCTTTACCATCTCTCTTGCCGTGTCCCATTCTCCCACTTCTGCAAAAGAGGCTGCCATAAAAACCCTTCTAAACTTTTCTATCCATCTCATGGTTACTCCCTCCTTGTATTGTCATTTCTATGAGCATTTGCCCTTCATATAAGCAAGGAGGGGGCCAAACGGTTATTGTTCTTGTAATTAGTTGATATAACGAGAGAATCGTCATGCTCAACAATACCGGCAAGTTCTTAACCGCCATTGCACATTGCAACGAAAAACCGTGGTGAAGCGCAAATAGCCAGTAATTTCGGGTAATTACTTTTTATTGCAAAGAGGGATTGTAAGTTGCACATCGCAACGCTAAATCTTAAATATTCCAATTTTGCTCATCCAAAAGTGGTTGTGGAAATATGGCCTCACCTACTAAGATGCGTAATAGTTCAATAAAGAGGGGCGAGAGGGTTTTTCGGAGGCCCGGAGCGGAAGAAAAATCCTCTTGCCCCGATGCTACATTCGCTAATATCCCCCTAATTACTGAGCTGATACTAAGATGCTTCCCTGCAAGATATGATGCTGTCTTGGGTGGAGTCTTCGGGGTGTTACCTGGGTTTTTGCAGCAGAGTAAAATTCTTTGAAAAAATGCTCATAATTCGGCAGAATACGTAAATGG
>DQZA01000179.1 GCA_011042035.1 Desulfobacteraceae bacterium | reverse complement strand
GAGATCTTGGCCCGCAACGCCAGAATGTACGGCGATGAAATAGCCCTCATTGAACGTGAGCCGGCCAAGAACAAACGTGTCGAAATGACCTGGAAAGAGTTCGGCGCCATGGCCAACCGGGTGGCCAATGCCCTGATACAAAAGGGCATAAAAAAAGGTGATAAAGTAATTCACTTAATGATAAATTGCCTGGAATGGCTCCCCTTTTACTTCGGGATCCTTCGCACTGGTGCCTGGGCTGTGCCTCTCAATTTCCGGTTTACGGCAGATGATATTAAGTACTGTGCCGATATTGCTGAGGCCAAGGCCATAGTATTTGGTGAAGAATTCATTGACAGGATAAATGATATCAAGTCAGACCTTGAAACCATAAATGACTTTATTTTCGTTGGCCCTGAGGAGCTGACCCCTGAGTACTGCGAGCACTTCAAAACTGTTCTGGATTCAGCGTCGGCTAGCGACCCCGAGGTCCCCCTCAGCATACTGGATGATGCAGCCCTTTACTTCACCTCAGGCACTACAGGGAGGCCCAAGCCTATCCTGCTTACCCATAGGAACCTAGAGGCAGCCTGTATTGTGGAAAACCGCCATCACAACCAAACACACGAAGACAATTTCTTGTGCATACCACCCCTTTATCATACCGGGGCCAAGATGCACTGGTTTGGAAACTTCATTGTTGGTGCAAAGGCTGTTATTCTTAAAGGGATTAAGCCCCAGTGGATTCTCGAAGCGGTGTCAGAGGAACAATGCACGATAGTTTGGCTATTGGTACCGTGGGCCCAGGACATCCTGGTGGCCATTGAGCGAGGAGAGCTCAAATTGCAAGATTACAAACTAGATCAATGGCGCCTCATGCACATAGGTGCTCAACCAGTTCCCCCCAGTCTTATCAGAAACTGGAAAAAGGTGTTTCCCCATCATGACTATGATACAAATTACGGACTGAGCGAGAGCACAGGGCCTGGCTGCGTGCATCTCGGCATCGAAAACACCCACAAGGTGGGGGCAATAGGGGTGCCGGGGTTTGACTGGGAATGCAGAATCGTTGATGAGAATCTGAACGATGTTCCCAAGGGGCAGCCGGGTGAGCTTATGGTAAAGGGCCCCGGCGTGATGAAGGAGTATTACAAGAACCCGGAGGCTACCCGCAGCACTATAATAGATGGGTGGCTCCTTACCGGCGATATGGCAAGGGTGGATGAAGATGGTTTTATCTGGCTAGTTGACAGGAAAAAGGACATTATCATATCGGGTGGCGAAAATATTTTTCCAGTGGAGATAGAAGACTTCCTGCTGGATAACCCCAAGATCCAAGATGCCGCTGTTATAGGGGTGCCGGATGAAAGACTGGGAGAAATTGTAACAGCCATAATCCAGTTAAAACCAGGTCAGGAAATGACAGAAGAAGAAGTCTATGCTTACTGCGAAAAGCTTCCCAGGTACAAACGGCCAAGAAAGGTATTTTTTGACGATGTGCCCAGGAACCCAACAGGCAAAATTGAAAAGCCAAAACTAAGGAGGAAGTACGCTGGACGAGAAGAAAGCTTTAAGATTTAGAAATGGGGGAAGATTATGCACAAACTATTGACTGATTCACCAGGTATGGAAATGCTCTTACTGGGTAACGAGGCAATTGCAAGGGGAGCCCTTGAGGCGGGTCTATCGTTTGCCACTTGCTACCCGGGCACACCTTCTTCTGAGATCCCCGAGCAATTCTTCAGGATAAGCCAGGAGACTGATCTGTGCTTTGAGTATTCAACCAATGAAAAGGTGGCGTTAGAGGTGGGAGCAGGGGCTGCGGTAAGTGGGCTTCGCACAATGGTAACCATGAAACATGTTGGTCTTAATGTGGCTGCCGACCCTTTGATGACCCTGGCCTATTCAGGTGTGAAGGCCGGTATGGTGATTGTAACAGCTGACGACCCGTACCTGTTTTCCAGCCAAAATGAGCAGGATAATCGGTACTATGCGAGGCTGTCCGGGCTACCCATGCTCGAGCCCACCAATACCCAGGAAATGAAAGACATCACAAAGATGGCCTTCGAGCTGTCCGAAGAGCTGGAACTTCCGGTCTTGCTCCGCACCACCACCCGCCTCAACCATGTAAGAGGCAAGGTGACGCTCGGTGAGCTTCAACCGATTAAGACTAAAGGGGAGTTTAAGAAAAATCCATTTCATTTTGTTGCAATTCCGGCGGTATCCAGAAAACTTCATAAGCTCTTGCTGGAAAAGTTTGATCAGGCATCTGAGAAATCCGAGAATTGGCCGGAAAATAAAATAATTGGTTCCGGCAAATGGGGCATTGTGACCAATGGAGTAAGCTTTAACTATGTAAGCGATGCCGTTTCGGACCTTGGAATCCAGGATCAGGTGAGCATATTAAAGGCGGGCTTTTCATGGCCACTGCCTAAGGGCCTCATCAAACAATTCTTGGAACAGGTTGATAAGGTCCTCGTGGTGGAAGAGCTGGAACCCATAATGGAAAATGACCTGCGTGCCATTGCCCAAGAATTGGGTATCCTTAAGTCCATTAAGGGTAAAGGTGTTGGGAAGCTTAGTAGGCTTTTTGAATACGATCCAGGTATGGTGCGAGATGCCATTGCCAAGTACTTTGAAGTGCCCTATGAGCCACCCAAGACAGTGGATCTTTCAGGAATACCAGAGCTTCCCAACAGGCCACCGAACCTTTGCCCTGGTTGTCCTCATCGTGCCACCTACCATGCTGTTAAAGAAGTCTGCGGAGAAGATGCCATTCACCCCACTGACATAGGTTGTTATACACTTGGGGTCCTACCACCCATTTCCATGGCCGATTACCTCATCTGCATGGGCTCATCAGTGAGTTCATCGTGCGGATTTGCCGAGGCAACGGACAAGAAGGTGGTTTCCTTTATCGGCGATTCCACATTCTTCCATTCAGGAATCACCGGCCTAGTCAATGCCGTTCATAACAACCACAAGTTCACCCTCGTCATCCTTGACAACGGAACAACAGCCATGACCGGCCACCAGCCACATCCTGGGGTGGATACTACCCCCATGGGTGTCCAGAGAACCCAGATAGACCTCGAGGAGTTGGTCAGGGGTTGCGGCGTCAAGGATGTCCACGTGGTCAAACCCTTCAAGGTAAAAAAGACCAAAGAGGCAGTCAAGGCTGCCATGGAATATGATGGGATATCTGTAATTATTTCCAGGGAAATATGCCCACTTTTTGCCAAAGCCATTGGTAAGGCTCGGAAGGCCAAGCCATTCCATGTTAACCCTGATAAATGCAAAAATCATCGCGACTGCATAAACAAGATTGCGTGCCCAGCCATGTACTTGGAAGGCGAGCAAGTAATGATTAATCAAAATCTGTGCATAGGCTGCGCGGTATGTGCACAAATTTGCCCTGAAAACGCAATCCTGCCTTCCAAGTGATTAGGCGGGATGCCAGATAAGATGTGGAGGTATAAATGGACACCAAGAGAGTTGTTTTCGTAGGCGTAGGAGGACAGGGTAACTTGCTGGCCTCAAGGCTTCTTGGGGAGGCCGCCCTTTCCGAGGGAATACCCGCAGTGGTAAGCGAGATTCACGGTATGGCCCAGAGGGGAGGCATAGTGGAGTCAGCAGTACTTCTGGGTAACGTAAGCAGCCCCATTGTCTCCGATGGGGAAGCTGATGTGCTGGTAGGGTTTGAACCGGTCGAAACCTTACGGGCACTGAAAAAGTGTAATCAAGAAACCCTTGTCATAACCAATACACATCCTTTGCCTCCATTCACGGTATCAGTGGGCCAAGGTACTTATCCCCCTGTGGATGAGACGCTGGACCTGCTCCAGACTAAAATCAAGAGGGTGATAGCACTGGATGGAGATGCAATGGCTGCACAAGTGGGCAATCCTCTTTCTCTCAATATGGTTATGCTTGGGGCGCTCATTGGCTCCGGCGCCATACCCATAGATGCGGATGCAATGAAAAAGACCATTCAACAATCAACCAAGAAGGCCTTTCTGGAATCCAATCTAAAGGCCTTTGACCTGGGTTATGAGTCAGCCAAGGCCCAATGAGGATAGCCCTTGTCTCAACGCCATGGCCCCTTTTCAATCGCCCGTCAATTCAACTCGGCTCCCTAAAGGCCTTCCTTTCTGAGCGGCTGCCCGAGGTAAAGGTGGATGCCCTCCACCTTTACCTTCTTGTGGCAGCTGCACTTGGTTATCCCTTGTATGAAGAAATTTCCCAGAGTACATGGCTTGCAGAGCCTCTTTACGGAGCGCTGCTTTACCCGGACAGGTCTGAGTTAATTGAAAAGGCCTGGACAAAAAGAGCTTCGCGAACAAGGTACTGCAAGGGCTGGGGGTTCAAGAAAATTTGTGAAAGACTTCAAGCAATATCCCTCGAGATCTTGGAGCGTCATGATTGGTTCCAATACAGGCTCATAGGTTTTTCCGCCTGTTTTTCCCAGCTCACCAGCACCCTTTATTTCATAAGAAGTATAAGAGAAATGGCTCCCGAAGTCCCTGTGGTGGTTGGAGGATCCTCATGTGCCGGGGATCTTGGAAAAGCACTCCTCAATACCTTCCCAGATATTACTTACGCAATTGAGGGGGAAGGGGAGCTTCCCCTTTTAAAACTAATCCAGCAGATTGAAAACTCCGATCTCCCCAATATACAAGAATCCGGAGATTCGCGTTTCCGTGATCCGGAACAAATCGTTAGAATGGATGAGCTCCCCACCCCTAACTATGATGATTACTTCCAGACTCTGAAAGGCCTTGGCCCGTCCAAGAAGTTTCACGCCAGGATTCCCGTCGAGATGTCCAGGGGGTGCTGGTGGAACCGATGTGCCTTCTGCAACCTAAACTTACAGTGGAAAGGGTATAGAAGTAAATCTAGTGACAAGATGATATCCGAGATGATTTCGCTTTCTGAAAGATACGAGGTGTTGGGTTTCTCATTCATGGACAACCTGCTTCCTCAAAAAAATCTAGATGGATTTTTCAGACGAATAACTGAGTTCAACAGGGATTTTGAACTCTTTGCCGAAATACGCGCAACCACCCCCTCCACCACCCTTGAGGCAATGGGGCAAGCAGGTATGAGGGAGATTCAGGTGGGCATCGAGGCCCTTAGCACAACACTGCTTAAGAAAATTAATAAGGGCACGACTGCTATGGACAATATAGAGATAATGAAAAACTGCGAGAGGCCCGGCTTCCCTGCCCTCACAGGAAATCTTATCATGGAATTTCCCGGAAGTGACGAGAAGGATGTAGATGAAACCCTCAGGGTGCTTGACTTTGTTAGGCCTTTTCACCCCCTCAAGGCCATTCCCTTCTGGCTTGGCTACGGAAGCCCGGTCCGGTCCAATCAGCGCTACTATGGCATCAAGAGGAGTTTCAACCACCCCTTTTATCGCTCCATTTTCCCCCAGCGTACCTACCAGTCACTGCTTACGATGATACAGGGCTATCATGGTGGGGTGATGCATCAAAAGAAATTATGGAAACCTGTTAAGGCGAAGGTGAGCAAGTGGGCCAAGGAGTATGCTGTCCTACACCAGGTGCCAAGATCAGGGCCAATTCTTTCATACATGGATGGCGGTGATTTTATGATCATACGCGAGCGCCGTCTCGGGGATCATCCCATGACCCACAAATTGACCGGCGCTTCAAGAAAAATTTATCTTTTCTGCGAGACACAACGAAGCATTCAAGAGGTCACACAACACTTCCCTTCAATTGCTGCCGACAAGATTGAATCCTTTCTCCGCATGATGGTGGAAAAACGCTTAATGTTTCAGGAAGGGGGAAGGTACCTCAGCCTGGCCGTACCTGCCAGAACGAAGACGATTTCCAATTCCTAGCTTTTTTGTTTTAGCCTTTATCCTTTCTGTATAACGCCAAAATTCCTTCCATGGGGCTCAGCTCTTTCATTAATCTCAACCCGTTGTAGCTTGGTAGTACCTTATCCACCCCATAGACCATGAAAATAGCACCTGGCTTTGCCTTTTTTGCTATGAGGCGGGAAAACTCCTCGTGCATCACCAGATACGTATAGAAAACATCAAAGTCTCTGAAACTAAGGCCAATATCTCTCGCGATTCGCTTATGAAGCACTTCATCGCATGCATCACCATGGAAAAGGTAGATATTGTGGGGGGGCAGCTTCATCCTGGCAGCCTCTAGAGCCTGTTCAAGCTGTTTCTTGAGAGGCTCAAATTCGTCAAGGGTCCACTCATCCATTTCTACACCGACAGAGGCTTTTGCCAGGTAACTCATAAGCACATTTACCCTTCCATCCCCACAGCCCATATCCAGGAAGGTAGATTCAGGACCCAGCAATCCCTCTTTCACAAGTCTTTTCATGCACATGAGGAGGATCTCCAAGTCAGAAGATCTTCGAAACCCTAGCGGTCCCACGTCTCCTACCTTGCGAGAGTCGTAGAACTTCGCAACATAGCTCAGCGTCCTTTCTGTTTCCTTGTCCCACATTCCTTGACTATTTTTTTGACTCTTTCACATATAAAAAAAAGGAGCTCTAACTCCTCTCCTTCTTTTTCTCTCAAACGAGCAATTTGCTCTGCGTCTACCTGATCAATAACTTCCTTACACAGATAGTTTATGCAGATGGCATGGCGTGCAACCAGTTTACAGCCTTCAGGGCCAAGGAAAAAACAGCTATCATCCTTCCAACGTTGCCTGGGAAGCTTGACCCCCAGGAGAAGGTTTACCAGCAGCAACCATTCATCATAACGGTCCTCAATACCTGCCCCGCAACATGATCCACCGCCCTCCATCTCGCATCTGCGGCAAATCTCCACTATGCCACATCTTTCCATCTGGCTTTGAGACAAGGTCCTGGCGCCCCTGAACAATCGCAAAAGTTCGCTCAACTTGGAGTCCGCGAAACATAACTCCTTGCAGGAACTGAATTGATTTTCTGCCCAGGCAATCCTTTCCTCAATACCAGGGAGGGCCATGATGTGAAGCACTTATTCCTTCTTTTTGTTCGGCGCCGCCTTTTTGCGACCCTTCCCCTTCTTTTCTTCCTTTTTCTCTTCTTCCCCAAAGCGCCTGAGGCCCTCGGCGAGCTCCCTTAGCTTCTGGTCCACCAAAAAATTGATAGTCCCTTTAGGATAGCTCCCGTCTTCTTTTCTTTCCCCTGCCTTTTTGTCCGTGAGGATCTCGATCCCTTGGTCTATGGTCGTAACGGGATATATGTGGAACTTGCCTTTTTTTACTGCCTCCACTACGTCTTTGCGTAGCATTAAGTCCTTGACATTGGCCTCGGGAATAATCACCCCTTGATTACCCGTAAAACCCAGTTTTTTGCAGCACTCGTAAAACCCCTCGATCTTTTCGTTGACTCCCCCGATGGCCTGTATCTCTCCCTTCTGATTAACCGAGCCCGTGACAGCAATGGACTGCTTTATTGGTACACCCGAGAGACTGGAAAGCAAGGCATAGACCTCAGTGGACGAGGCACTATCACCATCGACCCCGCTATAGGACTGTTCAAAGGCGATGCTTGCGCTCATGGTCAGGGGCTTGTCCTGGGCGTATTTTTTTCTAAGATACCCTGCCATGATGAGGACACCCTTGTTGTGTGTGGCACCTGACAGATCTGCTTCCCGTTCGATATTGATTATTCCTGCTCTGCCCATTGAGGTTGATGCGGTGATGCGCGTGGGCTTTCCGAACATGTAATCTCCAAGTTGGTAAACTGCCAGGCCGTTGACTTGTCCCACCACTGCACCATCCACATTTATCAAGAGAGTGCCGCGGTCAATCATCTCCTGAATGTGTTCTTCCACCATGTTGGAGCGAAATATTCGCGCGTCTATGGCCTTGTCTACATGAGCTTCTTTGACCACAGGCGATTTGTCCTGCGCAGCATAAAAATCTGCCTCGCGAATGAGATCTGTAATATCAGGGAAGCTGGTTGATATCTTCTCTTGTCTGCCCGTCATCCGCACGGCGTGTTCCAGCAATGCAGCGATGCCAGTGTTATCAAAGGCCCGAAGCTTATCCTCGTCGGTTTTTCTCTTCACAAAGGCGGCGAACTGGCGAATCGACTCATCTGTCTTGTCCATGGCCGTGTCAAAATCGGCCCTCACCTTGAAAATCTTCTTGACCTCTTCATCATAGTAATTGAGCATGTAATAAAGGTAGTAATCCGATATGACCACTACCTTGACGTCCAACTCAATGGGCTCTGGCTTGAGCCCAGTTGTAGTGAAAAGATAAAAGGGATCATATGTTTGGATCTCAAGCTTCCGGCTCTTGAGTGCCCGCTTCAGGCCCTGCCATACCCCCGGTTCGGTAACGGCATCAAGCAGATTGATTACCAGATACCCGCCATTTGCCTTAATCAGTGAGCCTGCCTTTATCTTGCTAAAGTCAGTACGCCATACGCCCGTGCGATCCACTACTCTCTCAATACTGCCAAAAAGGTTTCTGTACGTCGGATAAGACTCGATGACAATAGGTGGCCCCTTTTGCTCGCTGTTGTCTACAATCAGATTCACCTGGTAGGGCTGAAAGGGATCTAGCTGTGGCATCATTGGCATCATGGGCTGCATACCAGCGGGCTGAGCTTGGGTGCGAAAGATATGGAGATTATCGGCCATGTCCTCAAGCATTGCCTCAAGATAGAATCTGACTTTTTCTGATTTGTATTTTTTTAGTAACGGGGCCATGATCTCAGAGGCATTTTTTATGAACATGACCCTGTCCATCTTTTCGATCTTTTCCTGCACCTCTTTTTGGAGATCTCTAAGCTCAAGGAAAATCTGATCAATCTGCTCTCTCAGCTTGGCCTGCTTTTCCTTCATGGCCTCGAATTCTTCCTTGGGAAATCTCCCCTTTTCAACAAGGGTCTCAATTTGATCAATGGTCATTGGCTGGCCGTCCACCAAAGGAACCACCTCAGGCCTCTTAACTTGCCCCATCTGCACATCGACGAGAGCAAACCCCTCCTGTTTAACCTTTTTGTCAAGCTCCTTAAAAAAGCTCTTGCCCTTTTCCTCGTAAGCTTCCATTATTTCTTTCTTGATATTGATGTACTCCTGGCTTTCGAACAGCTGTGGAATCTCTTTCTTCAGGGTATCCACAAAATCTTGGACGTCCTTCTTGAAGTGAATTCCCGTTCCTCCCTTGAGGCGAAGCAAAATGGGTGCCTCTGGATTCTGGAAGTTGTTCACATAGCACAGATCGTCAGGAACCCCCTCCTTCTTGGTAAGCTTTTTCAATAGCGTCCTGACGGTGGCCAGACGTCCCGTCCCCGCCACACCGGTTACAAAAACATTGTAGCCTGGCTTGTCCATACGGATGGCAAACTCAAGGGCTTCCACTCCGCGCTTTTGCCCTATGATTTCTTCAAGTGGCTCCACATCGTCGGTGGTTTCAAAAGGCAATGTCTTGGGATCCAGTCTCCATCTTAGCTTTTCAATGGGGACCTCTGGGTATTTGTTTCTCCTGGGCATATCAACCTCCTGAGTATCTATTTAACCTCTATTCTTACCGCTTTTTTCTTGGCCACTCTCAACTTTGGCAATACTATCCTAAACACGCCATCAGCGTAATCGGCTGTGACATTTTCGGCATCAATCTTGGAAGGCAGTCTTACCCTTTTAGACACTGCTCTGAATGACCTTTTCACCCTGTTGTGAAATGGTCCAGCCTCTTCGGTCACAGACCTCTTTTCGCAGTCGATATAAAGCATGTCCCCTTTGATAAAGATTTGAACATCTTCTGCACAAGCCCCAGGCATTTCCGCTATCACGACCAGTCTCTCCCCCTGATCTATGACCTCAAGGTACGGACCTTTCATCTCCCCTGGAAGTTCTGCCCCTCCCGCAAAGCACACCCAAAGGCGCTCAAGCAGCCTGTCCACATCACGACGAAGTCTGTTCATCTCCCTGCTGGTCCATAAAATCAATTCAGACATTTTAATGCCTCCCTAAATACAAACAAAAGGGTAAAAAATTTAGCCGGAGAAGGTATTTTAATGACACTCATTGTTCAACGCAAGGATTATGAAGGGAGTGGCAAAGGTAAGATCGCTACAGGAACTCTTATAACCAAGGCCTTATGCCTTACTCAACAAATCCCATAAGGCCTCTTTTATGGTGGGGAATTGGTACCTGAAGCCAAGCGTCATGAGCCTCCGTGGGAGGACCCTTTGCCCTTTCAATAACACAGAGCCAAACTCGCCCACAACAAGTCTTAAAATGAAACTAGGTACCGGTGGCATCAGTAGTGGCCTTTTCAGTACCTCGGCCAAGGCCTTTGTAAGTCGCGCATTGGTTACAGGTTGGGGCGAAGTGAAGTTTATGGCCCCCGAGATGTTGCCTTGTGCCATTAGGAAGGAATAAATTGATGCCAAGTCCTGTTCATGGATCCATGAAAACCACTGTCTCCCGCTACCAAGCCGTGCCCCCAGGCCCATGCGAAACGGTTTCGCCATCCTCCCGAGGGCGCCACCCCCCTTCCCCAGTACTATACCAAACCTGCAGGTCACAACGCGTACCCCAAGTTCCTGCGCACGAAAGGCTTCCTTTTCCCAGTCTCTTGCCAAAGTGGCCAAAAAATCATTACCCGGGGGATTATTCTCATCAAGTTCTTCACCCCCCCGAAAGCCATAATATCCCACCGCTGACGTGCTCAGCAATAAGGTATCTTCACCTTGCCTTTGGGTCAACGCCTCCACAATGTTCTTGGTGGTACGAAGCCTGCTTTCTCTCAGTCGCTCTTTTGCCTTTTTTGTCCACCTTGTAAAGATAGAGCTGCCAGCAAGGTTGATGATCACGTCATGGTGAGGAAGCTTTTCTTGCCAGGCCCCTTTTTTGCACGGATCTCCCTCTACCAAGGTTACTGACTCTGGCATACGTGAGGCATTTGCCAAGGAGCGAGTAAGCACAGTAACATCATGACCCTGCTTGAGAAAGTCCTTGCTAAGTGTGGAGCCTACGAATCCTGTTCCGCCGGTAATGAATACTTTCACCACTTATACCTTCTCGATTGATCTTCTTCTTGTTGAAACGAAGTGCAAACGAAGAACTTACCTAGTTCCCATCCACAAACTCTATACCCCTCTCCCCCTCGAACCCTAACCCTCTTCCTGCCTGCCGGCAGGCCTCAAGGGAGAAGAGGGAACCTATGGATGGACACTACCTAGCCGCGAATGAGCCTTTATAGGCCCTAGGGTCGTCCTTGACATGGCCTCTGCGCTCCCTTATCCTTTTAGCATTATTGATATACTTTATACTTTCCCACTTTGAGGACCTGTTGCCTGGTAGCCAGCACAAAATCAAGGATATTTATCTCGTGCGCAGAGCTCTCACGGGTTTGAGTTGCAAGACCACGATAACTTCGCGGGAACTGTAAGCTATAGGAACGCACAAGAGACTCAAAGTTTGAACCCATAAGACCAGTATACGGACAGGTCCAAACACTGTCAAGGCAGCCAAAAATGGAAAAGACGGGCAAAGGGCGTAAAGACGATGGCCCTGGAATCTCCCAAGAGGACCAGGCAAGAATTTTCTCTCCTTTCTTTACCACCAAACCTCAGGGCTCTGGTCTGGGCCTTTGTGTCACGAGGCGGATCGTAGATCAACACCCCGGAGGTTCCATAAAGGTAATTAGTAAGGAGGGAAGGGGCACCACTTTTGAGGTTATGCTTCCTGCTTTTGAGCAAGGCAATAGGCAATGAAACTGGTGACTGCATTTATTTGGAGCGGTAAGCATTGAAGGCGATTAAGGCATGGCTAGATGCCATCTACCACAAATACAACCACCCTAGGTGGATACATCCAGACCCCCTTGAGTTTGTTCATAGATACGGTAATCACCTTGACCAGGAAGTGGTAGGATTAATTGCTTCTTCCCTTGCCTATGGAAGGGTTACACTCATACTTTCCTCAGTCGAGTCCATCCTGCAGCCAATGGGGATCTCTCCCAGAGACTTCGTATTAGCCACTGATGAACACCTCTGGTCAACTCTGTATAGGGACTTTAAACATCGCTTTACAACGGTGGATCACCTAATCGGATTGCTGAGAGGGGTGAAAAAAGCTCTTAGCAGATACGGGACTCTCGGTGAATGTTTTTCCCTCCATATGGACAAAGCTAACCCATCAATTATTCATGCCCTCGGTGGATTTGTCCGAGATCTAAGAAATGGGGAGACATGTTACAATAGCTTGCTCCCTTTGCCTGAAAAGGGTAGCGCTTGCAAGAGGCTGCATCTCTTTTTAAGATGGATGATTCGCAGGGACAGCGTTGATCCAGGGCCGTGGGAGGGGATTTCTCCATCGGTTTTGGTGATTCCCCTTGATACCCACATGTACAGAATCTGCTCAACGCTAGGGATGACTTCCCGAAAAAGTGCGGATCAAAAATGTGCTATGGAAATAACAGAATATTTCAGAAACATTTGCCCTGAAGATCCGGTAAAATATGATTTCTGCCTGAGCCGACTGGGAATCAGGCAGGAGGATTTTGTCATGCCTGAGGATTCGATACTAAATCCATGAAACTCAAAACTAACTGGTACGTAACAACTTATAGCTTTGAAAACCTCGGCTCGAGACATTTCATAAGATGAGGCAAAGAGGGTGTCGGATCTTATAGCCTCGCTGTACAATTTCGACAAGACTCTAACGCCGGGCAGCAAGTTGCTGCGCGTTGGCAGGACAAAGATTGCAAAGGATATTCCCTTGGCCGGCCCTGCCCTTGAGAAACTAAGGGTGGTTTACCGGGAAGTGGACGACGCCCTTACGGAGGCAAGTACTCGTTTGCCTGAATTCCACAGGTAAACCTGAGCACCAAGTTAGCTAGAAGATGTTGACATTGAAAACTAGGCCCTTTCTATGAACCGATCATCATTAAAGGAGGCGAATCCATGGTAATCAATAAAGAGCTGATGGGTCCCTGCGGGCTTTACTGCGGCGTGTGCGCAATCCTCATTGCAGACAGGGACAACAACGACAAGTTCAAAGAGCGGCTGGTGAACCTCTATAGGGGAGGAATCCCTGGAAAAGGGACACTTCCAGGAAGCGAAAGTCTCACAATAGAAGATATCAAGTGCAGCGGATGCATGTCAGACAATATCTTCAAATATTGCAAGATCTGTGAAATCAAGAGATGCACTAAACAAAGGGGCTATGTTACCTGTCACCAATGTGATGAATGGCCCTGTGAGTACATAGAAAATTTTCCCATGACCGTGGGAAAAAAGGTTATTCTGAGGGCCATCCCACAGATCCGACAGTGGGGCTTAGAAAGGTTTATGGAGGAGGAAGAAAGCCGCTATGTTTGTCCCGAGTGCGGCAACAAGGTCTTTCGGGGTGCTGCTAGATGCAATAAGTGCAAGACGGAGTTAGACTTAGACTAGTGGGCACCGCATATCTTGTTCCTGTGCCCTAAAGGAAGGCGTCTTTCTGGCAAAGGAATCTTCCCCCAACTTTGCCGAGATCAAGGGGAATGATCTTTCCAGGGCATGGCGCTCCAAATGCCACATGCCCCTTGCCCCGGCCATTGTAAAGAAAAGTGGTGATGAATTCGAGCTACACTAATTGCCTACTCCTCGAAGTCCAATGGCATCGGCCACCTCTCGCATTCCCATTATGGTATCGGTTATCAATTCGCTAAGATCAACCCCCAGCATCTCGGCTCCCTTTTCAATGATGGAGCGGTCCACTCCGGCTGCAAATCTCTTTTCCTTCCATTTCTTTTTTATGGACTTGGCCTTGAGGTCCATTACGCTCTTTGAAGGTCTCACCAGTGCAGCAGCCACAATTAAGCCCGTCAGTTCATCAATTGCATAAAGGGCCTTCTCGAGCCTGGTTTCAGGCTTGACATCAGAGCAGATCCCCCAGCCATGACTGATGACAGCCCTGATATATTCCTCGGGCCAGCCCTCTTGGCGGAGGATTTCCTCGGACTTTTTGCAGTGCTGATCTGGGTATTTTTCATAATCTAGGTCATGGACAAGGCCAATGACCCCCCACTTTTCCTCATCCTCACCCCACTTTCGCGCCAGGTAGCGCATGACACCCTCCACTGCCAACGCATGCTTTATAAGACTCTCATTCTTATTGTACCTTGTAAGCAATTCATACGCTTGCTCGCGCGTCGGGATACTTTCGTTCATCTGGCTTCCTCCTTTCCCCCATGTCTGCAAGCACTAAGGGGTTATAAGATTAACAGTTGGGAAATATGATCTATACCTTGATATATCTCTTGTAATCAATTGCAAATCAAGCACTGCAGCTTGAGCTCCTATATAAAAATCTGGTAAAGGGGATCTCTTTACGCCCCCTCGTTTCCTGTATTTCAAAAAAACTTTTCCAGCCAAAAACAAGGCCTCTTTGGGTATTTCCAACATCTGGAATCCTGTTCTTGCTATGGCTGCCTCCAAATCCTCGATTAAATTAAAAGCGATAGATACCTCGGAATAGATTATAGGGTTAATGTATAAAATGGAGCGGACTAAATATCTTTCCAAGATTCTCTCTGACCAGTCCGCCCAGACAGGGTCATCTAAGAAGAGGTCTAAAATGACATTTGAATCAACCAGGACCCCTTTCATTTTTTCTCTCTTGTCAGGGCCATAATTTCATCGGTTGTCATCTTGACCGTTGCTATTCCTCTCAACTTTCTAAAATGAGAAGTTATCCTCTCCCGCCTTCTTGCCTTCACGAGATACACTCGACCCTTCTCCTCCTTGAATATAATCTCACACCCCGGAGTGATTCCCATTTTCTTGCGAATATCTTGGGGAATAGTTACCTGGCCCTTGACTGTTACCCGCATTTGTACCCCTTCCGTTATTTGTAATACTAGTAATAGTATTACATTGCCACTGCTTTTGTCAATGTCCCCTCTATCGATCTTGGCAATCTTTTCACGATCATTGACCACAAATCCGAAATATTGTACCTATTCTTAGTTACGCAAATCCCGTGCCCAGCCCGCTTACTGTCTATTATGTGGCGATTGGTGGCTATTCTAAAAACCTTTTAAACCCAATGATGTTACAAGAAACCAATTTTACGTTAAAGAAAGATTATCACCCAGGAACCGTAGGCCGTATTGTTGAGCTCCACGCCACCTATTACGGCACCCACTGGGGATTTGGTGCTTTCTTTGAGGCAAAGATCGCCTCCGACCTGGCCGAGTTTGTCATGAGATACGATCCTTCCCGGGACTTGCTTCTAACCGCATGGAACAACCAAGAGTTCGTCGGCTCCATAGCAATAGATGGTATAGAATATGATGAAAAAGGCGCTCATCTGAGGTGGTTTATTGTAGCCGAAAACTGTACTGGTAAGGGAATTGGTAAAAAGTTGCTTTCCCAGGCCATGTCTTTTTGCAAGACAAAAGGTTATAAGAAAGTGTATCTTTGGTCCTTTAAGGGGCTTAATGCAGCCCGCCACTTGTACGAAAATGCCGGCTTCAAGCTGGTAAGAGAGCACCTGGGAAAAGAGTGGGGAAAAGTGGTTATGGAACAATTGTTTGAATGGCGCGAAGGAGCCTCTCAATGAGACGCTGGAACGGCTGGGGCGACGAGACCATAGATGTTCCCCTGCCTCAACATGCTAAGGATTACCTCGAAGAAGAGATAGGAAAGGCAAGCCCCCTTCCCGATGCCAGGCTTGAGGAGGTTCTTGCAAAGGTCCCCGAGTCTCGCCTGCATGATCATCCTCTCATTAGTAAAGATCCTGAGGTGCGACTCCGTCACGCCCGGGGCCAAAGCTTCCCTGACTGGGTCGCCATGCGCAGCGGCAATATCGGGGTTTTCCCTGACGGTGTCTCATTTCCTGAAAGCCCCGAAGAAGTGAGAGAGCTACTTTCATTTGCCAAGAACCATGGGGTTGTGGTGATCCCTTATGGGGGTGGTACCAGCGTTGTGGGACACATAAATCCCTTGAGATACCCCAGCCCGGTGCTAACCATAGACATAGGCAGGATGAACAAGCTCCTTGATCTGGATGAAAACAGCCTTATAGCCACACTTGGTGCGGGGGTCTCGGGTCCGGACCTCGAGGCCCAGTTGAGGGCCCGTGGATATACTCTTGGCCATTTCCCTCAGTCCTTTGAGTACAGCACCCTTGGCGGATGGGTGGCCACCAGATCTAGTGGCCAACAATCCCTCGGTTACGGAAGGATCGAAAGGCTCTTTGCAGGTGGTACCCTGGAGACGACCGTGGGGACAATTAGCCTGCCTCCTTTCCCTGCATCTGCCGCAGGGCCTGACCTGCGGGAGCTTGTTCTAGGCTCTGAAGGGAGGCTGGGAATTTTTACGGAAATTAAGATTCGCATTCGTCCCCTCCCTGAAAGAGAAACCTTTCATGTGCTATTTTTCCCCGACTGGCCAACTGGGCTTCAAAGGGTACAAGAAGCTGTAAAGAGCCAGGCCAATCTTTCCATGCTAAGGCTCAGTAACAAAGCTGAAACCACAAGCTTTTTGAGGCTTGGTGCTGGAGGGAGGATGCTTGCTGTGCTTGAAAAACTTTTGTCTTTAGGAGGTGCAAAGGATCAAAAGTGCATGGTTGCTTTTGGGGTCTCGGCCACAAGGAAATTGTACAGGCACGCCTTGAGGCAAGCAAAAAAATTGTTTCGCCCCAGTGCAGGAAAAGCTATTAGCCACCTCATGGGAAAAAAGTGGGAAGAAAACCGTTTTCGCTCTGCCTATCTCCGAAACGCCCTTTGGGAGGCAGGCTATGGAGTAGATACCCTTGAAACTGCCACCACCTGGGACAAGGTGGAACCTCTAATGAAAGCCATCGAAAAGGCAATATCATCTGCCCTTGCGCCTCAAGGGCAAAAGGTTCTGGTCTTCTCCCATCTTTCCCATCTGTATGCGCAGGGCTCAAGCATATACACAACCTATATCTTCAGATTAGCCCCAAGTTTTGAAGAGACATTGGAGCGCTGGGCCAGGATGAAAAGGGCGGCATCCAAAGTTATCGTGCAGTTCGGTGCAACCATAAGCCACCACCATGGCGTTGGGACTGATCATCGGGCATATCTTATCCACGAAAAGGGAAAGCAGGGAATTGCGGCAATAAGTGCCGCCTGTCGTGAATTGGACCCAGCAGGCATCATGAACCCGGGGAAACTCTTCCAGTGAAATTTTAATGACTAGTTACTGGAATGGAAAGACAAGGGATGAACTATGGGAGCAATTGCTTGAAGTAGGGAGCAGGCCCCCTGGCTGGGATATTATTGTAATTGGCGGCGGCATCACAGGTGCAGGGATTCTTCATGAGGCCAGCCGATTGGGCCTCGATGTCGCCCTCGTTGAACAGAAGGATTTCGCATGGGGAACATCAAGCCGTTCCTCCAAGATGATTCACGGGGGCCTGCGGTACCTTGCATCTGGAGACTTTAGGCTCAGTCGCGACTCCGTTAAGGAGCGAAACAGGCTCCTCCTTGAACTACCGGGCCTGGTGGATCCACTTGGATTTCTTCTCTCCCATTATCGGCGCAAATTCCCCGGGCCCATTTCGTTTAACATACTGCTCGCTATATATGATTTTTTTGCAGGCCAGTGGAACCATCGCTTTTATCCTAAGCCCGAGTATCTGCTGATGGCCCCACGAATAAAGGAAGCGGGCCTGCGTGGTGGCACCCGGTTCGTAGACGGGGTGACCGATGATGCCCGCCTCGTCCTTCGCCTAATTCAGGATTCCGTGTTAAAAAGCGCACTGGCCCTGAACTATGTTGAGGCCACAGAGCTTCTTATGAGCAAAGGTGTAGTGCGCGGCATAGTGGCACGGGATTCAGCTACCGGCCAGGAGGCCGAAGTTTTTGCGCGTGCGGTAATCAACGCCAGTGGTGCGTGGACTGATCGACTTCGCACCCGTATAGGAGGAGGCAAGGATATTCGCCCCTTGAGAGGTAGCCATCTT